>JAPLOT010000249.1 GCA_026400595.1 Alphaproteobacteria bacterium
CGAGGTCGCGGGCATAGGCCTCGATGGTGGCCGGCGACATGCGGCGCTCCGACCTGAGGCTCGCCAGCCAGCGGCTGGCTGCATCGGCGGCATCGGGCGCGAAGGCTGTGGCACAACCGGACATGGGCTTGAGGTTAAGCCCGAATGGTTGACGGTTCCTTGGCGGAGTTCAGGCCGAGACCGCCGCGGCTCCGTAGTGTTCCACCGTGGGCGGAGGATCGTAGAAGTGATGCAGCTTGGCGCGCCAGGGCGGATAGCGGTCGGAGCCGCGGAAGCCGATGGTATGGTCCTCCAGCGTCCGCCAGCGGACCAGCAGGAGATAGCGGCCCTCCGCCCCGAGGCAGGGCCGGACCTCGAGATCGATGAAGCCGGGCGTGGCGCTGATCAGCGGCAGCGCTTCCTTCAGGGCCTGTTCGAAGGCCGGGCCCTGGTCCGGCCGCACATTCAGGATGGCATGTTCGAGGATCACAGCGACTGGCCGGTCTTCTTCCAGTCGGCCATGAACTGCTCGATGCCCTTGTCGGTGAGCGGATGCTTGACCAGGCCCTTGATGACGGCGGGCGGCATGGTGGCGACATCGGCGCCGATCAGGGCCACCTGCTTGACATGCAGCGGCGTGCGCAGCGAGGCGGCGAGGATTTCGGTATCGAAGGCATAATTGTCGTAGATCTGGCGGATCTCGGCGATGAGTTCGGTGCCGTCGAGATGGATGTCGTCGAGGCGGCCGACGAAGGGCGAGATAAAGCTGGCGCCGGCCTTTGCGGCAAGCAGCGCCTGATTGGCCGAGAAGCACAGGGTGACATTGACCATGGTGCCCTCGGAAGTCAGCGCCTTGCAGGCCTTGAGCCCGTCGATGGTGAGCGGCACCTTGATCGTGACGTTCTTGGCGATCTTCTTCAGCTCGGCAGCTTCGCGCATCATGCCGGCATAGTCGAGCGAGACGACCTCGGCCGATACCGGGCCGGAAACGATGGAGCAGATCTCGGCGATCACCTCCTTGAACTGGCGGCCCGACTTGGCGATCAGGCTGGGATTGGTGGTGACGCCGTCGAGCAAGCCAATATCGGCAAGTTCGCGGATCTCGTTCACTTCGGCGGTATCGACAAAGAATTTCATCTGGCGGGGTCCTCTTGCTTGCGCCGGACGATTAACCCCTGCCCGGCGTCAAATCAACCGGGGATCGCGGCCGCACTGCATGCGCGCCGTTTCGCACAGGCCGTCGGCTAGCAGCGTCAGGTCGGCCATGTTGAGCGGTTGCTGGTCCAGCGATTTGACCGGGCGGATCAGGCGCAGGCTGTTGGTAAGGAAGACGGCATCGGCCTTGTACAGCTCTGCCGGCTTCACCGCGCGCTCCTCGACGTCGTAACCGGCGTGATGGGCCGCCGCGATCAGGGCCTGACGGGTGACGCCGGTGAGGATGCCCTGGTCACGCGCCGGGGTGATGAGCTTGCGGCCCTTGGTCAGGAAAATGTTGGCAATGGTGGAGCAGGCCAGCCGGTCGCCGGTATTGAGCATGAGCGCATCGTCCATGGCGCGCGCCGCGGCCTCGCGGGCGGCAAAGATGTTGTCGATGTAGGACAGGGTCTTGAGCCGCGTTGCCGGGGATTCGGGACTGCGCCTTATGGTGGAGGTGAGGAGTGCCGCGGGCTGGAACATGAGACCGGCGTCGAAGGCATCGCAGGTGATCAGCAGTGCGGGCACCGCACCGGTGCCGGCGAGCCCGCGCGCGCCCGCCCCGCGGGTGAGGGTGACACGCAGGACCTGGTGGCGGTCATCGGCCCGGTCCAGCAACGCGGCGATGCCGGTGTCGACGGCGGCGCGGTTGAAGGGAATCCCCAGTTCATTGGCGGCAGACTGCATGCGGGCGAGATGCATGTTGGCCCAGAGGGGCACGCGGTTCACCGCCAGGATGGTCTCGAAGAGGCCGTCACCGAGATTGAGGCCGCGGTCCCTGGGATCGAGCGCGATGGGGCCTTCGCCGACCACCCCGTTGAACCAGTGGGCGCTCATGCCGCGATCTTCAGGAAATTGCGCAGCATGTCGTAGCCCCCCTCGGTCAGGATTGATTCGGGGTGGAACTGTAGGCCGAAGGTCGGGTGGGATTTGTGGCGGAGGCCCATGATCTCGCCCTCGTCGCTGGTGGCGGTCACCTCGAGCGGCGTGTCGCGGCCCGCGAGGTCGACGATCAGGGAATGATAGCGTCCGGCGCTGAAGCGCTGCGGGAGGCCGGCGAAGATTTCGGTGCCGGAATGGTTGATCTCGGAGCTGTCGCCATGCATGGGCCGGCGGGCGCGGCGGACCAGCCCGCCGAAGACTTCGCCGATCACCTGGTGGCCGAGGCAGATGCCGAGGATCGGAATGCGGCCGGAGAGCGCGCGAACGATGCCGATCGATTGGCCGGCCTCCTGCGGCGTGCAGGGGCCAGGCGAGATGACGATGGCCTTGGCCTCAAGGTCGGCATCGGTCACGGCGTCGTTGCGCACCACGCGCGTGGCCTCGCCGAGCTCCGCGAAGGAGCGCGCCACGTTGTGGACGAAGCTGTCGTAGTTGTCGACGATGAGGATCATGCGGCGAAGGCCTCCAGGATGCGGCGGATCTTGGTGAGGCTCTCCTCATATTCGGCCGCGGGACTGGAGCGCGCGGTGATGCCGCCGCCGCCCTGCAGGCGCGCGACGCCATTGCAGAACTGCGCGGTGCGGATGGCGATGTTGAGATCTGCATGGCCGTTGAAGCCGAGATAGCCGATGGCACCGCAGTAGACGCCGCGCGGCGCCCGCTCGATTTCCGCGATGACCTCCATGGCGCGGATCTTTGGGGCGCCGGTGATCGAGCCGCCCGGGAAGGCCGCGGCGATGAGGTCGCCGAGGCCCAGCCCGTCGCGCAGTTCGCCTTCCACCACCGAGACCAGGTGATGCACATTGGCATAGGACTCGAGGCCGCAGAGGACCGGCACGCGCACGCTGCCGGGCTTCGACACGCGCGAGAGATCGTTGCGCAGGAGATCGACGATCATCACGTTCTCGGCGCGGTCCTTGCGGCTGGAGGCGAGTTCGGCGATGAGCGCCGCGTCGCGCGAGGGATCGGGATCGCGCCGCCTGGTGCCCTTGATGGGACGCGCCTCGACGCGACCATTCACGCAACTCAGCAGGCGCTCGGGCGAACTGGAGGCCACCTGGACGTCGCCGTAATCGAGGAAGGCCGCGAAGGTTGCCGGGTTCCTCAGGCGCAGCACGCGGTAGAAGGCGAGCGCATCGAAACCTGGCGGAATGGGAGCGGAGAACATCTGGGTGATATTGGCCTGGAAGATGTCGCCCGCCAGGATGTAGTCGACGGTGCGGGCGATGGCCGCCTCGTAGGCCTGGCGCGTGAAGTTCGATTGCCAGCCGGGGATGAGATGCGTGCCGAGGTCCCGCGGCTTGCGCTGCAGCAGGGCTTCGAGACGGTCGGCCTCTGCCGCATCGGTGGAGACGATCCAGGCGCGTTCCTGCATGTGGTCGAAGCCGGCCACCGTGTCGTAGAGATGCAGCACGGCATCAGGGCAGATCGGATCGAAATCCGGAATCCTCGCATGCGGTTCGAGGCTGCGGCCGAAATCGTAACCGATGTAGCCGGCAAACCCGCCCTGGAAAGGCGGAAGCCCTGCGATATGCGCCTGCGCGTTTTCCGCCAAGAGGTGCTTGATGAGCTGGAGCGGCGGTGCCGCCTGGCGCTCGCCGTCGAGGACCGCAACGCCGCGCTCCACCCGCAGCGTGTGGCGCGGATTGCAGGCGAGAAAGGAATAGCGGCCGAGATGCTCCCGGCGCATCACGCTTTCAAGCAGCGTCAGGTGGCGCTCGCCCTTGAGCCGCAGCGCCAGGCTGGAGGGCTCCAGGTAGAGAATCTCGCGGAACTGCGGCTGCCTCATGGGCGGGGCATATAGGGCTGGAAGGCGGTGCCGTCCAAGTCTATTCCAGACCGCATGCGCCCCGATTCCGCCATCGCCGAAGTGCTGCTGCCGCTGGCGCTGGACGGGCCCTATTCCTACCGGGTGCCGGACGGCCTTTTGCTTACGGCGGGCGATTATGTGGCCGTGCCACTGGGGCCGCGCCAAATGATCGGCGTGGTCTGGGGCCTGGCGGCCGAGGCCGGAACCGACAAGACGCTTCGCGACGTGATCGAACGCTTCGACATGCCACCCCTGCCCGAGACCCACCGCCGCTTCGTGGACTGGCTGGCCTCCTACTATCTCGAGCCGGCCGGCAACGTGCTGCGCATGGTGCTGCGGGCGCCCGGCGCCTTCGCGGGCCCGCGCGAGCAGATTGCCTACCGGGCAACCGATTCGGTTCCGAAACGCATGACGCCGCAGCGCGCGCGGGTGCTGGAGGTGGCGCGCGAGGGCTTTGCCCTGCGGGCGGCCGAGCTTGCCGAGGCGGCAGGCGTGGGCACCTCGGTGGTGAAGGCGCTGGTCAAGGACGGCGCACTCGAGGCGGTGGCACTTCCGGCGCTGCGTTCCTTCCCGCAGCCCGATCTCAATGCCGGCGGCTTCGAACTGAACCGCGACCAGAAGGCGGCGGCCCAGGCGCTTCGGGCGATGGTGGTGCAGCGCCAGCACAAGGTGATGCTGCTCGATGGCGTGACCGGCTCTGGCAAGACGGAGGTCTATTTCGAGGCCATGGCGGCCGCCCTTGCGGGCGGTGGACAGGTGCTGCTGCTGCTGCCCGAGATCGCGCTGACCGCGCCCTTCCTCGCCCGCGTCGAAAGTCGATTCGGATGCGAACCGGCGCAGTGGCATTCGGACGTGCGGCCGCGCGAGCGCGAGCGGGTGTGGCGCGGCGTGGCCGACGGATCGGCCCGCATCGTGGTGGGCGCGCGCTCGGCGCTGTTCCTGCCTTGGAAGAAGCTGGGCCTCATCGTGGTCGATGAAGAGCACGAAAGCGCCTACAAGCAGGACGATGGCGTGCCCTATCACGCGCGCGACATGGCGGTGCTCTATGGCGCGCTGGCGAAATTCCCGGTGGTGCTGTCCTCGGCCACGCCGTCGCTCGAAACCCTCGTCAACGTCGACCGCGGCCGCTACGGCGTGGTGAAGCTGAAGGACCGCCACGGGCGGCCAGAGTTGCCCGAGATCGACTTGATCGACATGAAGACGGCGACGCCCGAGCCGGGCGCCTGGATCTCGCCGCCGCTGCTGGCGCAGGTGACGCAGGCCCTGGACGCGGGCGATCAGGCGCTGCTCTTCCTCAACCGCCGCGGCTATGCGCCGCTCACCCTGTGCCGTGCCTGCGGGCATCGCCTCGAGTGCCCCAACTGCGCGGCATCGCTGGTCGAGCATCGCTTCCGCCGCCAGCTCATGTGCCACCACTGCGGCCATATCGAGCCCATGCCGCAGGCCTGCCCCAAATGCGGCGTGGAAGGCAAGATGGTGCCGGTGGGACCAGGGGTGGAGCGCCTGGCGGAAGAGGCCGCACGGCGCTTTCCCACAGCGCGCATCGCCATCCTCTCCAGCGACCTGTCGCGCGGCACGCTGCTGCGCGATGCGCTTCGCGACGTGGCCAAGGGCGACTACAATCTCGTGATCGGAACCCAGCTGGTGGCCAAGGGCCATCACTTCCCGCACCTCACATTGGTCGGCGTGGTCGACGCGGATCTCGCCCTCGAATCCTCCGATCCGCGCGGTGGCGAGCGCACCTGGGCGCTGATGGCGCAGGTGGCCGGGCGTTCCGGCCGCGGCGAGAAGCCGGGGCGGGGCTTCCTGCGCGAATGGCTGAAGGACGTGAAGCCGAAGGGATCGCTGGCCCTTCATGTGGACGTCGATCCCTACAACTTCCTGTGACGCTCAGTCCTTGCGGTTCTGCCGGTTCCCGACGAGATCGTCGACCACGCCGGGATCGGCGAGCGTCGAGGTATCGCCCAGCGCGCCGAAATCGTCCTCGGCGATCTTGCGCAGGATGCGGCGCATGATCTTGCCGGAGCGCGTCTTGGGCAGGCCCGGGGCGAACTGGATCTTGTCGGGCGTTGCCAGCGGGCCGATCTCCTTGCGGACATGGGCCACGAGATCCTTGCGCAGATCGTCGTCACCCTGCTCGCCCGCCATGAGCGTCACGTAGCAGTAGATGCCCGACGCGGCCGGTGATCCAGTAGTAGCCGTCGGCATCGCGGCGGCAGCCGTCGCCGGTGAAGTACATGCCCTTGTAGGTGGAGAAATAGGTCTGCACGAAGCGGTCATGATCGCCGTAGACGGTACGCATCTGGCCCGGCCAGGAATCGAGGATCACCAGATTACCCGAGGTGGCGCCTTCGAGGATCGCGCCCTTATCGTCGACCAGCGCCGGCTGGCAGCCGAAGAAGGGCCGCGTGGCCGACCCGGGCTTCAGCTTGGTGGCGCCGGGCAGCGGCGAGATGAGAATGCCGCCCGTCTCGGTCTGCCACCAGGTGTCCACGATCGGGCAGCGGTCATCGCCCACCACGCGGTGATACCATTCCCAGGCTTCCGGGTTGATGGGCTCGCCCACCGAGCCCAGAAGCTTGAGCGACTTGCGCGAGGTGCGTGCGACCGGCCCTTCGCCCGCGCCCATCAGCGCGCGAATGGCGGTGGGCGCGGTGTAGAAGATGTTGACCTTGTGCTTGTCGATCACCTCCCAGAAGCGGGAATTGGTCGGGTAGTTGGGCACGCCCTCGAACATGAGCGTGGTGGCGCCGTTGGCCAGCGGCCCATAGACGATGTAGCTGTGGCCGGTGACCCAGCCGACATCCGCCGTGCACCAGTAGATGTCGCCGTCGTGGTAGTCGAAGACGTACTGGTGGGTGATCGAGGCGTAGACGAGATAGCCGCCGGTGGTGTGCAGCACGCCCTTGGGCTTGCCGGTGGAACCCGAGGTGTAGAGGATGAAGAGCGGATCCTCGGCCTTCATCTTCTCCGGCTTGCAGTCGGCCGACACGGTGGCGATCTCGTCGTGGTACCAGACGTCGCGGCCCGGCGTCATGTCGATCTTGCCGCCGGTGCGGCGCACCACGATGACCTTCTCGTTGCCGGCGCAGCGCTTCAGCGCATCGTCGGTGTTCTGCTTGAGCGGCACCTTCCTGCCGCCGCGCAGGCCCTCGTCGGCGGTGATGATCATCTTGGAATTGGCATCGTTGATGCGGCTGGCCAGCGAGTCCGGGCTGAAGCCGCCGAAGACGATGGAATGCATGGCGCCGATGCGGGCGCAGGCCAGCATGGCATAGGCCGCTTCCGGGATCATCGGCAGGTAGATGGTGACGCAGTCGCCCTTCTTGACGCCGTTCTTCTTCAGAACATTGGCGAAGCGGCAGACATGCTCATGGAGCTCGTTGTAGGTGATCTTCTTGTCGTAATAGGGATCGTCGCCCTCCCAGATGATGGCCACCTGGTTGCCGCGCTTCTTCAGATGCCGGTCGATGCAATTGTAGGAGACGTTGAGGACGCCGTCCTCGTACCACTTGATCGAGACCTTGGGATATTCGTAGGTCGTGTTCTTGATCCTGGTGGGCGCCTTGAACCAGTCGATACGCTTGGCCTGCCTGGCCCAGAACCTGGCCGGGTCCCTGACCGAGTCCGCATACATCTTCTTGTAGGCGGCATCGTCGATCAGCGCGGTCTTCCTGAACTTCGCGGGGACCGGATAGACTTTCTCGGACATAGGCGCATTCCTCCCATACATGCCGGTTCTGATGACCCTTTAGGCAGTCCGGTCTATAGCCTGCAATGAGACTCCTGTCTAAGAGACCCCATGCCCAGCCTCCGCCATCCGGCCTACTTCGTCGCACTTGCGCTGTTCTGGGGCGTTTCGCCGGCCATGTACCGCTATTGGGGCGAGGTGGGCGTGCCGGCGAGCCATGTCATCGTCTATACGGGCTTCGGGCTGGCGACGCAGGGCCGCTTCGGCTGGAACCGGGACGTCATGACCTACAGCCTGGTCTGCGCCTTCCTGATGAACGTGCCCTTTAGCCTGAGCCTCACCTTCGCCCGGCATGTGCCGACGGCCGAGCTGGCGCTGGTCTTTTCGCTCTCCCCGCTCATCAACTTCGCGGTGGGCGCCATCACCGGGCGCGATCCGATGACGGCGCGGCGAGCGCTGGCGATCGCCGTGGGCTTCGCGGCGAGCTGCATTCTGGTGGTGTCGCGCGAGGGGACCTTTTCGGGCCAGGTTTCCTGGTGGCTGCTTGCCAGCTTCATCAACCCCTTCCTCTTTGCCGCCTACAACTGGTTTGCGCAGCGGCACTGGCCGCGCGGCGGCACCACATTCACCATCGGCGCTGCCGAATCCTTCTGGTCCGGCGTGCTGGCCCTGCCCTTCATGCTGGTGCTGTCGCCGCCCTGGGTGGTGGAGTTCACCGGCACGATGGCGGTGTGGAGCATCGTGGCGGCGACGCTGATGTGGGTGGCCGAGCGTATCGCCTTCTTCACGCTGATCCGCGAGCGCGGCGCGACCTATACCTCGCAGGCGGTCTATCTCTCCGCACCGATGGCGGTGATCTTCGCGGTGATCTTCTTCGGCGGCGCCACCGACATCTGGCTGTGGCTGTCACTGGCGATCCTGATGTTCGCCCTGTGGCTCAACAATTCGGGGCCAGCCGCCAGACTGCGGTCCGCTTGATCTCGGCGTCTTCCAGGTCGCGCGTCACCGGCACCGCATATTCGGCGAGCTTCTCCAGATTCGCCCGTGGCAGATAGCTGCGACCGGGATCGCCGATGAGCACGGCGGCACCATGGGCATCGGCAACGCGAAGCCAGGCATAGACGCGTTCGGCCAACGACTTCTCGTAGAAGAGATCGCCGACGAGGATCACGTCACAGACAGGTGGATCCGCCGCGAGGAGGTCGTCCGCCGTGATGTCCAAGGTCACATCGTTGCCCGCGGCGTTCAGGGCGATGGCCGTGACGGCAAAGCCGTCGATGTCGGCGGCCAGCACATGGGCCGCCCCCGCCTTCATCGCGGCGATGCCGACGAGGCCTGATCCGGAGGCGAGATCGACGATCCTCCGGCCACGGACGATTTCGGGATGGTCGAGCAGGTGCCGTGCCAGAGCCTGGCCGCCGGCCCAGGCGAAGGCCCAGAAGGGCGGCGGCAGACCGATCTCGCACAGTTCCTCCTCGGTCTTCTGCCAGATGGGCACCGCCTCATGGGCCAGATGCAGCCGGACCTCCGGCACCAGCGGCGGCGCAGATGTCGACGCAGTCCCAGGTGTCGATCTCCGACGTCGAATCGCGATGGGCCAGCCTGCAGACCTCGACGATGCCGACGACGGCCTTTCCGTCATTGGAGTGATAGAAGAAGCCGCGGTCGCCCAGCTTCATGGCACGCATGTTGTTGCGCGCCTGGTAGTTGCGGACCCCGGTCCATTCTTCGCCCTCGGCACCCTTCGCCTTCTGCTGCGTCCAGGACCAGACCTCGGGCTCGGACTTGAACAGCCAGTAGGCCATCACTTCGTCTCCGGATTCTTGATCAGCCACTTCCAGGCGCGGATCTCGACGGAGGCGAAGAGGCCGGCCTTGGCATAGGGATCGGCATCGGCCATGGCCTTTGCGGCGGCACGGTCCGCCGCCTCGATGATGACCAGGCTGCCGATGGGCTGTCCGGCATCATCGGTGAAGGGACCTGCGGCCTTCAGCCCGGCGCCGAGGCTTTCGAGATACTTCAGATGATAGGGGCGCATGCTCAGGCGCAAATCGAGGCTGGCGGGCTTGTCGGTGCAGATCAGAGCGAAAAGCATGGGATGGTCCTCATCTGTTTTCCTTGCCGGCTGGCCGCGCCAGGAGCCGAGCTATCTCTTCGTCGGGCCGGGCCCTGTCGTCAACGATGGCGTGCACGGCATCCACAATCGGCATGTCGATGCCATGGCGATGGGCGAGCGCATGGGCGATCTTCACGGTGGCCGCGCCTTCCACCACACCCATGGACAGGGCGAGAGCTTCGGCCACGCTCTTTCCCTCGCCAACGGCAAAACCGAAGGCATAGTTGCGTGACTGGCGGCTGGAACAGGTGAGCAGCAGATCGCCAAGCCCGGACAGGCCCATCAGCGTTTCCGGCCTCGCGCCCATGGCGCGGCCGAAGCGGGTGAGTTCGGCGAAGCCCCGCGTGGTGAGGGCGGCGCGGGCGCTGTCGCCCAGTCCACGCCCGTCGGAAATGCCGCAGGCAATGGCGAGAACGTTCTTCAGCGCGCCGCCGATCTCCACCCCCTTCACGTCATCCGAGGCATAGATGCGGAAATGCGGAATGGAGAGTGCGCCGGCCCATTCCCCTGCTTCCGCCATGGTCGGGGCGGCCATGACCACCGCTGTCGGCAGGCCCCTCAACACGTCAGCGGCGAAGCTCGGACCCGACAGGACCAGCGGGTGGGCGTGCGGCAGGACCTGCTGCACAACGCCGTTCATGAAGAGGCCGGTGCCCTGCTCGATGCCCTTGGCGCTGACGATGAGCGGCTGACGCGCCGCGACGGCCGGCGCGATGATGGTCAGCGCCTCGCGCAAAGCCTGGGCGGGAACCGCCAGAATGAGTGCGTCAGCGCGGGCAAGGGCGTTGGGATCGGGTGTACCACGCGACCACAGTCCCACCGCATGGCCGGCGCTGCGCGCCACATGCGCCAGGGCCGTACCCCAGGCGCCGGCGCCGACGATGCCGAACTTGCGGCTCATGCCTTGGCCCCAAGCTTGCCCGCGCCATAGGCGGGCGGCTGGTTCTGGTCCAGCGGCCAGCGGGCCCGCGCGGCAACGGCCAGATCGTCGGTGAGACCCAAAGCCAGGCGTTCGGCCCCTGCCCAGGCGATCATGGCGGCATTGTCGGTGCAGAGCGCGGCCGGCGGCACGATGAGATCGAATCCGTGGGCGGCCGCTGCCTCCTCGAAGACCGATCTGAGTTTCAGATTGGCGGCAACGCCGCCCGCCACGATCAGTGCGGGGCGCGCCACTTCAGGATGTGCCTCGCGGAACAGCGCGACCGCCATGCGCAGACGGTCGGCCATGGTCTCGGCCACGGCCGCCTCGAAGCTGGCGCAGACATCGGCCACATCCTGTGGCGAGAGGCTGCCCAGCCCGTGCACGGTCTCGCGCACCGCGGTCTTCAGTCCGGAGAAGGAGAAGTTGCAGTCCCGGCGGCCTTTCAGCGGACGCGGGAAATCGAAACGCCGCGGATCGCCGGCGCGCGCCTGCCGTTCCACCTGCGGGCCGCCGGGATAGCCGAGGCCGAGGAGTTTCGCCACCTTGTCGAAGGCCTCGCCCAGCGCATCGTCGATGGTGGTGCCGAGGCGGCGGTAGCGGCCGACGCCGGCGACGATCTGGAACTGGGTGTGGCCGCCGGAGATCAGCAGCAGAAGATAGGGGAAGGCACAGGGCTGGAGCAGCCTTGCCGTCAGCGCGTGACCTTCCAGGTGATTGACCGCAAGCAAAGGCTTGTCATGGGCCAGCGCAATGGCCTTGGCGGTCGTCAGGCCAACGATGACTCCCCCCAAGAGCCCCGGACCCGCCGTGGCCGCCACGCCATCGAGGTCCTCGAAGCGAAGGCCGGCTTCGGACATGGCGCGGGCGATCAGTCCATCAAGGTGGCTGACATGGGCGCGGGCGGCGATTTCCGGCACCACGCCGCCATAGGGGGCGTGGTCCTGCGTCTGGGACAGCACGAGGTTCGACAGGATATGCCCCCGGCCATCGGACTCGCGCCGCAACACGGCGGCGGCGGTCTCATCGCAGGAGGTTTCGATGCCGAGGACCAGGCTTGCCATGGCAGGGGTGACGTTTCCGGAGAGAGCGGTTAAGAAGGGGTCCGCTCTAGCATCTCACGGAACAGACTTGCAAATGCCGCTCTTGAAGATTGGAACCCGCGGTTCGCCGCTTGCTCTTGCCCAGGCCCGCGAACCGCGTGCCCGCCTCATGGCCGCCCATGGCATGGCGGAGGCCGACATCGAGATCGTGGTGATCACTACCCCCGGCGACCGCATCCGCGACCGGCCGCTCTCCGAGATCGGCGGCAAGGGGCTGTTCACCAAGGAGATCGAGGAGGCGCTGTTCGACGGCAGCATCCACCTGGCCGTCCACTCGATGAAGGACATGCCGGCGCGTTTGCCGGACGGGCTTGCCATGGCGGCGATACTGCCGCGCGAGGATGCGCGCGATGCCTTTCTCAGCCCGGTGGCAAAGTCGATTGACGGCTTGGCGAAGGGCGCGACGGTGGGGTCGTCATCCGTGCGGCGCGCGGCGCAATTGAAGCGGCTGCGGCCAGACCTGAATGTTATCCAGTTCCGCGGCAATGTGGAAACGCGCCTGCGCAAGCTGGACGAGGGTGTTGCCGCCGCCACGTTCCTGGCCTGCGCAGGACTCAATCGGCTCGGGCTCTCCGATCGCATCACCAGCGCCATCCCTGCCGAGGTGATGCTGCCGGCGGTGGCGCAGGGCGCGGTCGGCATCGAGATCCGCGCCGATGACAGCAAGACGCGCGATATGGTCGCGGCCATCAATCACGAGACCAGCGCCATTGCGGTTGACTGCGAGCGCGCCTTTCTGGCCGCGCTCGACGGCTCCTGCCGTACGCCGCTGGCAGGCCACGCGACGCTGCAGGATGGACGGATCTCCTTCCGCGGCGAAGCGCTGACCCATGATGGCGCGCATTGCTTCGCCGCCACGCGCGACGGTGGAATTTCGGACGCCGCACGTATGGGACATGAGGCCGGCGAAGAGGTGAAGGCGCGGGGCGGCGCATTGATCGCCTATTGATGCGCGTCATCGTCACCAGGCCGGAAGAAGACGCAGGGCCGCTCCGCCAGACGCTCGAAGCGCTTGGACACAGCGTGATCCTGCAGCCGCTGATGACCATTGCGCCGCGGCGCGATGTGACGATCCCGAATCTCCCATGGCAGGCTGTGGTGGCAACCAGCGCCAATGGCATTCGCGCACTGCCCGATGCCTCATCCCTGCATCATCTGCCCATGCTGACGGTCGGGCCGCAATCCCTCAAGGCTGCGCAGGACGCAGGCTTCACGCTGGCCGAAGCGCATGGCGGCGATGTCGACGGACTGGCCGCGCATGTCATTGCTGCCCGTCGCGCTTCGAACGGACCGATCCTCTATCTCTCGGGTGCTGAAACCGCGGGCAATCTTCAGGGCCAGCTTGCCGCCGCCGGTTTCGACTGCCGTCGCGTGGTGCTCTATGACGCGGTTCCGGCAAGAGACCTTGGCGAAGCAGCGATTGCGCTGCGCCAGCACAAGGCCGATGCCGTCCTCCTCTATTCGCCGCGCAGCGCCCGGATCTGGTCCAGCCTGGCCAAGGCTGCAGGACTGGGTGCAGAAGCGGCGGCCGTGCCAAGCCTCTGCCTGTCGCGCAATGTGGCGGCCGCCCTTCCGGAGGGTTGCAATGCCCTTGTCGCGGAAAAGCCCGAAAACGCCGCGATGCTGCGCCTGCTTGAAGAGTTGCACCGAACCCGTTAGGCCTCTGCCATGACCGACAAGAAAAAGACCGACGATACCGATCCGATCAAGCCGCAGGTCATCGACCTCAACGCCGAGGACGTGACGGTGGACGAAGAGCCGCGCCCGGCCGATCCGCCGCCGGTTCAGCCTGCGCCCGCGGCGCGCAAGGCCGGTTCGGCCAAATGGATTGCGCTGGCCCTGCTGCTGGGTGTGGCGGGCGGCGCCTGGGCCTATCGCGACATGCTGTCGGCCTATCTGCCGAGCAATGCGGTGGCGGCGCTGCAGGCGCGCGTCGAGGTGCTGGAGGCCAATGGCCGCACACAGGCCGATCAGATCGCCGTCATCGACCAGTCGGCAGGGTCCGCCGGCAAGCTTGCGGCCGGCCTCGAACAATCGGTGAAGGACAGCGTTGCAGCAGCAGCCGAAGCGAAATCCGGGATGGCGGCACTCGGCGAACGCCTTGCGGCGAACGAACAGGCCCTCACGCAACTGCGCGGCGATCTCGATGCGCTGCGGACCGCGGCATCGAAAGGGACAGGCACCGGAGGTACGGTCGACAATTCGGCGCTGGTGGCGCTGGGCCAGCGCATCGACGCGCTGGAAAAGGACATGGCGAGTCTGAAGGCGGGCAGCGGCAAGGCCGATGCCGCCGCAAGCACGGCGGCGCTGTCGCAGGCGCTGAGCGATCTCAAGGCCAAGGTGGCCGCAGGTGTTCCGTACAATGACGAATATGAGCGCATTGCCCGCATGGTGCCGGCGGCGGCCGGCCTGGACATTCTGGCGCTCAATGCCGACGCGGGCCTGCCGGATGCTGCGGGGCTTGCCGCCGAGCTGCGCGCCGCCATTCCCGCCCTGCCGCAGCCGGCCGCTGCCGAAGCTGCAAAAGGAGGCGGCTACCTCGACTGGGCCTTCGACATGCTGTCCGGCATCGTCACGGTGCGCGACATCGGCGAGTCCGACTGGCCGCAGCTGGCCGAGAAGGCCGCCGCCCTGGCCGAGGCGGGTGACCTGCCCCAGGCGATCGACGTGATCGATCAGGCCGAGGGCGCAAAGCCTGCCGCCCTGTCCAACTGGCGCGACCGTGCGGCCGGGCGGCTGGCGCTGCTGGCCGCGCTCGATCAGGTGGACCAGGCGGTACTGCGCCAGATCGCCCAGCAGGGTGGCGCGCAATGATCAAGCTCATCTGGCGCTTCGCGCTCATCGCGGCACTCGCCGCGGGCTTCGCCTGGCTGGCCGACCGCCCCGGCACGCTGACCATCCGATGGCTGGGCCGCGAGATCGAAATGTCCTTCGTGGCCGGCGTGGCCCTGGCCATCCTCGCCGTCGTGGCCCTGTGGTTCCTGTGGAGCCTGTTCCGCCGCCTGTGGCACAGCCCGCAGTCGGTGGGGCAGTACATGCGCTTCCGCAAGACGCGCAAAGGCTATGATTCGCTGTCGCGCGGCATCATCGCGGCCGGTGCGGGCGATGCGGCGGCCGCGTCGAAGCACGCGGCGATTGCCGGCAATGCCCTGGCCGACGAGCCGCTGGTCAATGTGCTGGCCGCCCAGGCCGCGCAGCTCAAGGGCGACCGGGCTTCGGTGAAGCGCATCTTCGAGGCGATGTCGAAGAGCGCCGATACCGAGGCGCTGGGCTTGCGTGGTCTCTTCGCCGAGGCCCGCCAGGCTGGCGACATGGCCGCGGCCCGCACCCATGCCGAAAAGGCGCTGGCGCTCAATCCGCGGCTGGCCTGGGCCTCGACTGCCGTGCTGCAGGTGCAGTCGGCCGCACGGGACTGGCAGGCCGCCGCCGCGACCATCGCCCAGCAGGCGAAATCGGGCCTGCTTCCCGCCGACGACGCCGGCCGCAAACAGGCCGCCATGCTGGCGGCGCAGGCGCTGGCGCTCGAGGACTCCAACCGCGTGAAGGCGCTGGAGCTTGCCACGCGGGCCCACAAGCTGGATCCGGCGCTGGTTCCGGCGGCGCTGGTGGCGGCGCGCTGCCTGATCGCCGACGGGTCGGCGCGCAAGGCCGGAAAGATCCTGCGCGAAACGTGGTCGCGGGGCCCGCATCCCGACCTGGCCGAGGTCTATGGCAATCTGAAGCCGGGCGACGGCCCGGAAGCCCGCTTCGAGCGGGTGCGCGACTTCGTGGGCGACACGGTTTCCAATCTTGAGGGCGCCTTCGCGCTGGGCCGTGCTGCCGCCCGGGCGCAGCGCTGGGACGTGGCGCGCAAGGCGCTCGAACCCCATCTGGACGACCGCCCCCAGGCGCGCATCTGCGCCCTGATGGCCGACATCGAGGAGGCCCAGGGCGACAAGGGCCGGGCCCGCGAATGGCTGGCCCGGGCGCTGCGGGCGCCGCGCGATCCCATGTGGGTGTCGGATGGCGTGGCCGCACCCCGCTGGACGCCGGTGTCGCCAGTCTCGGGCGAGATCGTCGCCTGCGTGTGGAAGACGCCCTTCGACATGCCCGACGAGATGGAGGCCGACCGCATTCCCGCGCCAGCCGCAACGACTGCCCCGCAGATCGCCGCCGCGCCCCCGCGCGAAACGGTGCCGGCCGTGGTCAGCCAGCGCCCGCCCGACGATCCCGGCCTGCCGGACGACGATGTCGATGCAGCGCCCCGCCGCAGCTTCGGCGAGGGTTGAAAAGCTGCCCGAAACCGTCTATCGCTTCGCCGCATCTGTGAAGGGCCGCTTTAGCTCAGCCGGTAGAGCACCGCATTCGTAATGCGGGGGTCGCGTGTTCGAGTCACGCAAGCGGCACCACTCCCATGACATCGAGAGACCTTCGGGCCCGCTTCTTGTTTCTGCAGCAGCCGTTGCACAGCTGTTGCGTGGGCCGCTACACTTTCCGCGGACGGCGAATCTTGCGCCGCGACACTCAGGAGCCTCTCATGTCATTCCCCATCAGGTCCTTTGCCTTCGCGGCATTGGCCGCGACATTCAGCATCACGCTGGCCGCCGGCGCCTTCGCCGCCGACAAGCCCAACATCCTCTTCATCGTCTCCGACGACACCGGCTACGGCGACCTCGGACCCTATGGCGGCGGCGAAGGCCGCGGCATGCCAACGCCGAACATCGACCGGCTGGCGGAGGAAGGAATGACCTTCTTCTCCTTCTATGCGCAACCCTCCTGCACGCCCGGCCGTGCCGCCATGCAGACCGGCCGCATTCCCAACCGCAGCGGCATGACGACCGTCGCCTTCCAGGGCCAGGGCGGCGGCCTGCCGGCCGCGGAGTGGACGCTTGCCTCGGTGCTCAAGCAGGCAGGTTACGGTACCTATTTCACCGGCAAGTGGCATCTGGGCGAAGCCGACTATGCGCTGCCGAATGCGCAGGGCTACGACGAGATGAAGTATGTCGGGCTCTATCATCTGAATGCCTATACCTATGGCGATCCGACCTGGTTCCCCGACATGGATCCGGAATTGCGGGCGATGTTCCAGAAGGTGACCAAGGGCGCGCTCTCGGGCAAGGCCGGGGAACCCGCCAAGGAAGAGTTCAAGGTCAATGGCCAGTATGTCGACACGCCCGTGATCGACGGCAAGGAAGGCGTGGTCGGCATTCCCTTCTTCGACAGCTATGTGGAGAAGGCTGCAATCGAGTTCCTCGACACGGCCAGCAAGAAGCCGGACCAGCCCTTCTTCATCAACGTGAACTTCATGAAGGTTCACCAGCCCAACATGCCGGCGCCGGAATTCGAGCATAAGTCGATGTCGAAGTCGAAGTATGCCGACTCGGTGGTCGAACTCGACACGCGCATCGGGCGCATCATGGACAAGCTGCGCGCGACCGGCATGGACAAGAACACGCTGGTCTTCTACACGACCGACAATGGCGCCTGGCAGGACGTCTATCCGGATGCGGGCTACACCCCCTTCCGCGGCACCAAGGGAACCGTGCGGGAAGGCGGCAACCGCGTTCCGGCCATTGCGGTCTGGCCCGGCAAGGTCAAGCCCAGCAGCAAGAATCACGACATCGTCGGCGGCCTCGACCTGATGGCAACCTTCGCGAAGGTCGCCGGCCTCGCCGCCCTGCCGGACAAGGATCGCGAAGGCCAGCCCATCATCTTCGACAGCATCGACATGACCCCTGTCCTGACCGGCAGCGGAAAGTCGGCGCGCAAGAACTGGTTCTACTTCACCGAAGACGAACTCTCGCCCGGTGCCCTGCGGACCGGCAATTACAAGTTCGTCTACAATCTGCGCGGCGATGACGGCGCTTCGACCGGCGGCCTCGCGGTCGACAGCAATCTCGGCTGGAAGGGTGCCGAGAAGTATGTGGCCACGGTTCCGCAGGTGTTCGATCTCTGGGCCGACCCGCAGGAGCGCTACGACATCTTCATGAACAACTTCACCGAGCGCACCTGGCTGGCCGTGGTAATGGGCCAGGAGCTGCAGAAGCTGATGGAGACCTACATCTCGCACCCGCCGCGCAAGCTGCAGAGCCTGGGCTATACCGGGCCTCTGACCATTTCAAACTACCAGCGCTTCCAGTGGGTGCGCGAACAGCTTGCAAAGGACGGCATCAACATCACCTTGCCGACGGGCAACTGAAGAAAGAGCGCAGTCCCGGTTTGCCGGGACTGCGCGACGTCACGCGTCCATCACGCCAGCAGCCGGGCAAGCCGGACAAAGCCACCCACCGGGATCTGCTCGGCCCGCTGCTCCGGATCGAGGCCCGCCGCGGCAAGCAAGGGCTCGGGATCAGGCACCAGCGTCTTCAGGCTTGCGCGCAGCATCTTGCGGCGCTGGCCGAAGGCCGCCGCGGTGACGCGCTCGAGCGCCGCAACACTGCACTCCGGTTCCATGGTACGGCGGGGGACGAGCTGGACGATGCTGGACGTCACCTTGGGCGGCGGCGTGAAGGCGCTGCGGTTCACGTCGAAGAGCTTGCGGACCTCGCAGCGCCACTGGCAGAGCACCGACAGGCGCCCGTAGTCCTTGCCGCCGGGCTTCGCGGCGATACGCTCGGCCACTTCCTTCTGGAACATCAACGTCAGCGACTGGTACCAGGGCGGCCAGGCGCCCTGCGTCAGCCAGCCGGTCAGCAGCGGCGTTGCGATGTTGTAAGGCAGGTTGGCAACGATCTTTGCCGGGCCTTGGACAAGATCCTGCCAGCGCACCGCCATCGCATCGCCCGCCACGATGGTGATGCGTCGCGGATAGGCGACGGCGATCTCCTCAAGAGCCGCAAGGGCACGGTCGTCGCGCTCGATGGCAACGACATGGCCCGCCCCCTCCAGCAGCAGGGCCCGCGTCAGGCCGCCCGGACCAGGACCGACCTCGACAATGGTGAAGCCTTCCAGAGGTGCGGCGGCCCTGGCAATGCGGCGCGTGAGATTGAGATCGAAGAGGAAGTTCTGTCCAAGACTCTTGCGGGCCTGCAGACCGTGGCGCGCGATGACCTCGCGCAGCGGCGGCAATCCGTCGTCAGTCACGAGCGGCATGCGCCATCTGCGCGGCAAGCCTGAGGGCGGCGATCAGGCTGTCGGGCCTTGCCAGGCCCTTGCCTGCAATCCCCAGCGCCGTGCCGTGGTCCGGCGAAGTGCAGATGAAGGGAAGCCCGAGGCTCACGTTGATGCCGCCGTGGAAGTCGATGGTCTTCACCGGGATCAGGGCCTGGTCGTGATACATGCAGAGAATGGCATCATAGGTGGCACGGGCCTCGGGGTGAAAGGCCGTATCGGCCGAAACCGGACCCGTAACGTCGAGGCCCTCGGCTCTCAACTGCGTGAGCGCAGGCGCGATCACGTCGATCTCCTCGCGGCCCATGGCGCCGTTCTCGCCGGCATGCGGATTGAGTCCCGTAAATGTCAGTCGCGGATGGGCAATGCCGAAGTAGCGCCGGAGATCGCGCGCGGTGACGCGAGCCTGTGCGAGAATGGCCTCGCGGGTGAGCGCACGCGGCACATCGGCGAGCGGAATGTGAACGGTGACGGGAACAGCGCGCAGGTCGCCGCCGACCAGCATCATCACCTCGTTTACCGGGCTCCCGTGACGCGCCGAGAGATGGGCAAGATAGTCGGTGTGACCCTGGTGGCGGAAGCCGGCGGCGTAGAGCGCATCCTTGTTGATCGGATTGGTGACGATGGCCGAGACCGCGCCGGCAAAAGCCAGGTCAACCGCCTCGTCGATGGCCGCAATCACCTGCGGCGCCGTTGCCGGATCGATGACGCCAGGCGCCGGCTGGGCCGCGAGCGGCCGATGCAGCACCGGTACGGCATCGGCGAAGACGGCGGTGGCTTCCCGGGCATCGCCGATGACGCTGAAGGGCGTGCCAGGATTGCGCGCCATCCAGTAGGCGGCATCGCCGAGAAGGCAGAAGGTGGCGGCGGCATCGTGGCGCAGCGCGGCCCAGGCGGCAGCGGTAATCTCGGGAGCAACGCCTGCCGGTTCGCCGCCGGTCAGCAGAATGGGCGGTTGCAAGGCGGCGCCAATCACTGGGAGTAGCTGGTGTCGCGATACTCGATATAGACCGAACTCCGGGCCGTCTTCATGAAGTCCTCTTCGAACTTCGCGTACTTCTCGTTCAAGACAATTCCCTCGACCTGCTTGCGGGTCGGCGGTTCGAGCTTCGGCATCTCGGGAGAGAGCTTGCGGCTGCTGCAGAAGGCGAGCAGCTGAATGCCATCCTTGCTCCGCATTGGCCCGACGGCCCGGCCAACGCCGGCCTGCTCCAGCGCCGATCTCAGAGGCTTCGGCAACTTCGCCGCATCGACTTCCATCGACTTCCCCACCCTGACGTCGAAGATGCCCTCGGCGGCGCCCTTGAGATTGCCACATCCCTTGATGCGCTGACCAAGTGCGGCAGCCTCCGCCGCGCGCGCCTGCAGGAGCATGGGGTCTTGACTGTCGATCGGCAGCAGGATCTCGCGCATCGTGTAGACGGTGACCGGCTTCATGCGCGGATCGTTCTTGATCTTCGCTGCGTATTCAGAAAACTCGCGCTTGATCTCCGCGTACTTCTCGTCAACCGCCTTCGGATCAACTTCGAGATCATTGCGATACTTGTTGGAGATAAGGCGATTGAAACCGACAAGCGCCGTCACGTAGCGGCGGAACGCCTTTTCGCCGATGCCCTGCTTCTTCAGCTTGTCGAGCAGTCCGGCTGCAGTCGTGTTCATGCCCTTGGCCATCCGCTCCATCTGCTTGTTGACCTCGACATCCGTCGGGGTGAGCTTGAATTTCTCGAGCTCAAGGAGCTTCACTTCCTCGTCGACCAAGGACTTGAGGGCACCCTTGCGGGATGTATCCGTCTTGGAGTCTCCAAGGATTTTCATAAGGGCAATGCGCTGACTGATGTCACGCTCGGTGATCGGCTGGTCATTGACAACCGCGACGACACCCTGGCTTTCGGCCAAGACAGGCATGGCGGGCACAGCGATGGCCAGCCCGGCACAGACAGCAATCTGGATCAACAGTCTCATCATCGCTTTCAGAAGTTAAAGCCGCCGTCCATCTCACCGATGGTCCGCAGCTCGACCGAGAATTTCAGAGTCCGGTCAACACCTTCATCCAGGTCCTTGTCTTCACTGTAGGTAAGGCGGGCATTCATGCATTCACAGTCGAACCCGATCCCGATCAGCTTCTCCATGAAGGCGTCTTCCTCCAGATCGTAACGAAACCCACCGAATACATTCCAGGCTCCCGTAAGGCGGTAAACCGCATCGCCCCAGACCTGTTTCTCGCGGTCATCACGCCCGTAAGCTTCGGCCTTGGCAACATCGGCATAGGCCAAAGACCCTGAAATCCTGTCTAAAGTGAGGCTTACCATGGCTTCCTGGACATTGATGCGGGAGAGATCCTCTACGACCCGGGCCTCATAGGTGAAGCGCAGATAGTCGTTTGGCTGATAGGCGAGGCCGCCGACCAGATCGGACGAGAGGAACAGGTTGGTGTGATCGAAGTTCAGGGTGATGGCGTCTTCGTCGCTGCGATCATCGGCGTCCTGCTCATCGGTCGTCGAGATGATCTGCGCCACCGGCGTCAACACGCTCTGCGCAAAACCGTGGTCGGCGACGAAGGGCATGCGAACGTCGAGGCCCGCCGTCGGAACGACGCGGGCTGTGGTTTCCTCATTGCTGGCCGCCGTCGGCACGTCGTCAGACACATAGAAGTCGCTGCGCAACCTGGCGAAGGGCGTCACCAGGGTGCCCATGCCATTGATGAACTGGCGGTGCCAGTGAAGTTCGGTGACGGCGCGCGTCTGCTCGGTTCCCAAGACAGGGTTGGATTCAGTGGGCGGTTCGCAATCATTGGGATCAATGGGCTGTCCGGGATCGCCGACGTTCAGATCGCACTGGTCACGCGAGATCGAATAGGCATCGATGTCCAGGCCGAGTTCGCCCCCGAAGACGGTCTGGTCGAAGATGTAGTTCGCCGTGACATAGGGCAAGGCGACCGGCAACTGGTCCTGGCTCTCTTCCTTCAACAGCGTCCGGTAATGCAGGGCCTGGGCCGAGGCGTAGTTCCGGTCATCGAGCCCGGTGACGTAGAAACTGCTGGTGATCATGTTGTCGGTGTTGATGTCGTAGTCGTCGAAGAACTCGCGGTCACTGACGGCGGTCGCGTCCCAGCCCCAGCTCCAGTTCCTGTTGATGTCGAAGCGGCCATCTGACTGCACGGCACCCCGCCAGCGGCTGTCGACGTCCTCGGTGCGGTCAGGATCGAGTTCATAGAGGCCGTAGCCACGGACGCTGTACATTCCATTGGCGAGGCGGTGCCGCCATTCGACATCGCCCAAGACCCCCTGTTCGGTCATGAAGCGCGGCGCGATCGTCAGATCGGCATTGGGCGCGAGGGCCCAGAAATAGGGCGTACTGATGCCGAATCCATAGTCATTGCCGTAATGGAGGCCGGGGATCAGGAAGCCGCTGCGGCGCTTCACGCTCGGGTCCGGGTAGGAGAAGTAGGGCGTATAGGCAACCGGAACGCCGCCGATTTCCAGTTTGGCGTCGCGGTAATAGAGGGTGCGGGTCGCCTCGTCATGCGTGGTCTCGCGGGCCACGATCTGCCAGACCGGGGTTCCGCCTTCGGTCACGCAGGTCTTGCAGGCGGTATAGGTCGCCTGCTCGAAGACGGTAATGCCATTCTCATATCGCCGCGCGTAGCGCGACGTGATGGTGACGTCGTTGGTCAGCAATGCCTTTACGTGATTGGCAAAACCTTCCTTGAACTTGTCATCGAGGTCGGCCATGTCGGCTTCGACGATATTGCCGTTGGGTTCTCTCAGGACCACGGAGCCATTGGCCTTGAACCGGTTGCGGGCCATGTCATAGACCACGTTGGTTGCCGTGAGAGTATAGGGCCCATAGGTGATGTGCACGGTTCCGGTGGCCGTGGCGATCTTGGCATTGGCGTCATAGGTGAGCCGGTCAGCAACGACATCGACCCGGGTGCCCGGGGGCGGCTCACCGGTCTGGGGTGCGACGAACTCCGGCGCATCGTCTATGGCAGAAGCCTGAACCGGTCCCGCGACCAGAAGCGCAATGCCCAGCCCCATGGCAAGCGCAGGCAGGCAGGACTGAACCTGCAGCATGTGTCGCCAGCCTGGCCTGAAGCCTGACACCCTGAATCCCACCAATCCGCCCGATCACGTATCTTTACACATTCTTAACGGCAATCCCACCGGGCTGAAAGCACCCTTTTTCCAGTCTTTCAAATGATGTGCGATTTGAGCCACAGTATGGTGGCCGGGAATCATGGTTAACAGAGTCCTTATCTTCACACCGGCGTGATTTCCAGCTCCGGCCATTCAGGCTAGGAAGACTCGTCAACAGATCGGAATCGCTCATGAAAATCAAATTCTCAGGTCCGGCCCTCCCGCGTTCGGGCACGCTCGTCCTGTTTCTCGCAGAAGGCAAGTCCTTGACCGGATTGGCCGACAAGGCCGACCGGGCCTGCAAGGGCCAGATCGCCCGGGCACTGGCTGCGGCGGCCTTCACCGGCCGTCGTGATTCGAGTCTCGACATCCTGGCCCCCGGCGGCGGCCTGGGCCGCGTGGTGGTATTCGGCCTTGGCGATCCCGCCAAGCTGACCAGTCTTGACGTTGAGATGCTGGGAGGCGCGGTGGCCGGGACCCTGCAGAGCCAGAAGGCCAAGGCGGCATCGGTCGCCGCGGATATCAGCCCCAAAGGACTGTCCGAGACCGACTTCGCCGCGCTGATCGGTTCCGGCGCCCGGCTTCGGGTCTACAGTTTCAACCAGTACAAGTCGAAGAAGCCCGAGAGTGCGGGCTTGGCGGAGCTGACCATCCACAGTTCGGATGCAGCTGCCGCAGGCCGGCACTACCGGCCGCTCGAAGCGGTTGCCGAAGGCGTGCATTTCGCCCGTGACCTGGTGAACGAGCCACCCAACATCCTGTATCCGGTGGAATTCGCGAACCGCACACGAGCGCTGACCAAGCTGGGCGTCAAGGTCGAGATCCTTACCCCCGCGCAGATGAAGCGGCTGGGCATGGGGGCCCTGCTCGGTGTGGCCCAGGGCTCGCCGCGCGAGGCGCGGATCGTGATCATGCGCTGGGACGGCGGTCGCAAGGGCGATGCGCCGCTCGCCTTCATCGGCAAGGGCGTAACCTTCGACACCGGTGGCATTTCGATCAAGCCGGCGGCCGGCATGGAGGACATGAAGGGCGATATGGGCGGAGCGGCCTGCGTCGCCGGCCTGATGATGGCGCTCGCCAAGCGCAAGGCCAAGGTCAATGCGATCGGCGCCATCGGCCTGGTCGAGAACATGCCGGACGGCAATGCCCAGCGCCCCGGCGACGTGGTGACTTCGATGTCGGGCCAGACCATCGCGGTGCTCAACACCGATGCCGAAGGCCGGCTCGTCTTGGCAGATGTGCTCTGGTACGTGCAGCAGCGTTTCAAGCCGAAGTTCATGATCGATCTTGCCACCCTCACGGGCGCAATTCTCGTGGCGCTGGGCAAGGAACATGCGGGGCTGTTCTCGAATGATGACGAACTGGCACAGCGCCTGTCGGAGGCAGGACAGGCGACCGGCGAGAAGGTCTGGCGCATGCCGCTGGCGCCGGAATACGACAAGATCATCGACCACGACGTGGCCGACGTGAAGAACACCGGCGGCCGCTTCGCTGGATCGATCACGGCCGCCCAGTTCCTGCAGCGCTTTGTCAACAAGCTGCCCTGGGTTCACCTCGATATTGCCGGCACGGCGATGGATGCGCCGCGCTCGGCGATCAGCCCCAGCTGGGGTTCAGGCTGGGGCGTACGCCTGCTGAACCGGCTGGTGGCCCGCCACTACGAGTGAGGTGCCGCCGTCGATGATCGGATCACGACTTCGTGCGGCAGCACGATTTCGCGGGCAACGCCGCGACGGCCCTCGAGCATCGAGATGAGCATGTCGACGCCGGCCGCGCCGATCTCCTGGCGCGGCTGGCGCACCGTCGTGAGCGGCGGGTCCGAAATCGACGCGCTGTAAATGTCGTCGATGCCGGCAATGGAGATGGCGCCGGGAACCGACAGGCCGAGCTGCTTGCAGCGCCACAATGCGCCGAGTGCCATTGTGTCATTGGCGCAGAAGACTGCCGTGGGAGGCTTCGGTAGCGCCATCAGGGCATCGATTGCCATGGAGCCCGCCGCATAGCTGTAGTCACCATGAATGACGAGCGTTTCGTCATAGGCAATGCCCGCCGCCTCCAGCGCCTGGTGATAGCCGGTCAAGCGGCGTTCGGCGGCAAAGGATGGGCAAGCGCCGCGGACATGCGCGATGCGGCGGTGCCCGAGGCCAATCAGATGACGTGTGACCTCTGCCGCGGCCGCGGCATCATCGATGCGGACGGTGGCCGCTGCGCCGGCCGGTGCATCGAGCAGCTGCACGATCGGTACCGGCCCGCGTGCGCCGCTCTCGACCTGCTTGCGCACCTGGGGATCGACGATGATGAGGCCGTCGGCCCGGCGCGAATTGAGAATCTCGAGGTAGGTCTGTTCGCGCCAGTGCTCGCGGCTGGTGAAGCCCAGCACGATCGCGTAGCCGCGGCGGTGGGCGCCCGCCTCTATGCCGTGGAAGATCTCCGGATAGAACTGGTTATCCAGCGCCGGGATCAGCACGAGGATGGCCTGCGAACACTGTTTGCGCAGCGATCGCGCCACCAGGTTCACCTTGTAGCCGAAATTCTCCGCCGCGGCCTGCACGGCCTTGCGGGTGGAAACGGCAACGAGATCGGGGTTGCTGAGCGCGCGCGATGCCGTGGCCGTCGACACGCCGGCGAGGCGGGCGACATCGACAAGCCGCGGGCGGAGGAGTTGCGAAGCCGTAGCGGGTTTTTCCATGGATCAATCCGACAGAGCTGGTTGCACAACCTATGCGTTCAATCTTGCGCGTCATTGAGACTTTCGCCGGTCCCTGGCAGGCCCGCCGATGTGATGCGCCAGTCAAACTCTCACGATTGCGTACTGCCCTCATAACTCATATTGACCAAAAGGACAAATAAAAAATGTTTAGTTATATATATTTGACGGCATGAAATAAATCTTCCGGCAATTCCGGCCTCCGGCGAGACGATGGAACCAGGTCCCCGGTCCCTCTAAGTCCAAGTAATTTCAGGGAGGAATATCTACAATCTAAGGTTTTACAACCAAGGGATGGCTGCAGCGAGACTTGCAGCGCAGGATGTCGCCACGCGGCCTTGACCGTCTCCCGTCCTGCGAATCTCAGCCCGGAACGAGCCAGCGCTTCATGTCTTCCGACGAATCGCCGACGCGATCGGCGGCCACCGTCTTGCCGCTTTCGATCAGCCGCTTGCCGACCATATAGGCGGTGGCGGCATTGGCGGCGTCGACGGCGATGAGCTGGCCCTGACGGTAGTACCAGACGGAATAATCACCTGTAGCACCGGGGCCGCGGGTGACGACCTGATCGTAGCCGAGATTGAGCCCGGCGATCTGCAGCTTCACGTCATACTGATCGGACCAGAACCAGGGCTTCGCCGCATAGGCCTGGCCCTGCCCGGCAATGACAGCCGCCGCCGCCTCGCCATGGGCGATGGCATGGGGCACCGATTCGAGCCGCAGCCGCTGGCCGTGGTAGGGGAAGCTGGCGCAGTCCCCCACCGCGAAAATATCGGGATCGGACGTGCGGCAGAACGCGTCGACCGCGATGCCATTCTCGATGGCGAGGCCCGCGGCTGCCGCGAGCTCCGTGTTCGGCATGACGCCAATGCCGATGATGGCGACGTCACAGGGGAAGCGGCGGCCATCCGCCAGCACCGCTTCGGTGAGCCTGCCATCGACACCCTCGAACGACGCAAGCTTCACGGACGTCAGGATCTCGACGCCATGGCTGCGGTGCAGCGATTCGAAATAGGCCGAGGTCTCCTTGCAGGCGACACGCTCGAGGATTCGCGAGGCGGCCTCAAGGATGATCACCGACAGGCCGCGCTTGGCGGCGACGCTGGCGGCCTCAAGGCCGATGTAGCCGCCGCCGATGACCACGGCGCGGGCGCCGTCGCGGAATTCCAGCGCCATGCGGTCGATGTCGGAGATGTTGCGGACCGTGTGAAGGCCCGAGAGGCCCTTGGTGACGGAGGCCGGGAGCTGGCGCGGGGTGCAGCCGGTGGCCAGCACGAGCCGATCATAGGGAATGCTGCGGCCCGAGGCGAGCGCCACGCCGTGGCCGGCGCGGTCGATGGCGGTGACGCGCTCGCCCGTAAGGCAGGTGACGGCCTGGGCCTCAAACCATTCGGGCGGACGCAGCAGCAGGCGGTCGAGCGGCATTTCGCCGGTGAGATACTTCTTCGACAGGGGCGGGCGCTGGTAGGGCAGATGCGGCTCGTCGCCGATCAGCGTGATGGCGCCGCGGTGGCCGAGGGCGCGCAGCTTGGCGGCGCAGGAGAGCGCGGCCTGGCCCGCGCCGATGCAGACGACGGAGAGCGTGGGATCGGCCATTGGCGTCAGGCCTTGTCCGGCTGGCGCAGCAGGGCGCGGGCCTCGGCAGGACCCAGCGGCTTCGGCCGGGTGCAGGTGGTGGCCAGCGTGACGAACTTGCGGCTCTCGCCTGACTTGAGGATCGAGACCATGATGTCCACCACATGGGCCATGCGGTCGATGGAGCAGCGGATGTCGCGGCGCCTGAGGATGCCCTGCGCCATGTCGGCAAGGCCCGCCGCGCGGTAGTTGGCAAGCGCCACGCCGGAATGCGTCTGGTTCGGCACGCCGAAGGGATGATCCCAGGCCGGCAGCGGCTTCGCCTCGCCGTCGGGACCCGCGGCCAGGACCTCGCCGCCGAAGAAATCGGGATCGGGCAGGAAGAGCGCGCCCGTGGTGCCGTAGAGTTCCATGTGCTGGTGGCGGTGGGCATAGACGTCCCAGCTGGCCGAGAGCGTGACCATGGCGCCCGAGGCGAAGTCGAGCAGCGCGTGGATGGTGGTGGGCGTCTTGACGGCGATCTTCTCGCCCTTGCGCGGCGCGCTTTCGATGATGCGCTGCCTGCGCGCCATGCCGGCGAGGGCCGCCACGCGCTTCACGGGGCCGAGGAGGTTGACCAGGTTGGTGATATAGTAGGGGCCCATGTCGAGCACGGGACCGCCGCCTGGCTTGAAGAAGAAGTCCGGATTGGGATGCCAGTGCTCCATGCCGCGGCTCATGATGTGGGCGGTGCCGCCGGCGATCTTGCCGACGAGCCCGTCGTCCACCGCCTTGCGGGCGAGCTGGTGCGATCCGCCGAGGAAGGTGTCGGGGGCACCGGCCACCTGCAGCCTCTTCGCCCTTGCGATGCGCTGCAGCTGGCGGGCCTCGGCGATGCTGAGCGTGAGCGGCTTCTCGGTGTAGACGTGCTTGCCGGACTCGAGGATGGCCCTGGACACCTTGAAATGCGCGGCCGGCACGGTGAGGTTGACGACGATCTGAATGTCATCGTTGCGCAGCAGCTCGGCGACGCTCTGCGCGGTAACGCCATAGTCCTTCGCGCGGGCGCTGGCAGTCTCCATGTTGAGGTCGGCGACGGCACGGATCTCGATGCCCTTGAAGAGGGGCGCGAGCGTCAGATAGGTGGTGGAGATGTTGCCGCAGCCGATGATGCCGACGCCAAGTGTCTTCGTCATGTCCGGTCCTCAGATCTTGCTGACGTAACTGAAGGAGCGGCGGGCGAAGCGCGCGAGATCCTTCGGGTTGTCGTGTTCCATGACGAGTGGCATGCAGCGCGGGCCTGCCAGCGCTGCGAGGATCGCCGGCCATTTCACTGTGCCGCTGCCGACGTCGCACCAGCCGTCCTCGTCGAGGCCCTGACCTTTCGGCGCAATGTCCTTCACATGCGCAGCGGTGATGCGGCTTCCATGTTTCCGGATCCAGGGAATCGGATTGACGCCGGCGCGGGCCACCCAGGCGACATCGCACTCCCAGTCGATCATGGGGGCCGCATCGAAGATGAGATCGAGCGGGATCTCGCCGCCGGGGAGCTTTGCGAATTCAAAGTCGTGATTGTGCCAGCCGAAGCCAAGACCCTCGCTGCGGACCCATTGGCCAATGCGGGCCAGGCGCTTGCCGAAGCGGCGATAGCCCGCGGCACTGCGCGGACGGTCCTTCGCATCGAGCCAGGGCGCATAGATCTGGCGGATGCCGAGGGTCCGGGCAATGTCGAGCACGGTGGCGCGCTCGTTTTCGAGCAGGTCAAGGCCGAAATGGCCGGAGGGCATGGCCAGCCCGTGCTTGTCGAGCAGGCGGCGCAGCGCCGGCGGATTGTCGTAGACGCCGCCATAGCCCTCCACCTCGCGGTAGCCAGTCGCCGCCAACAGGGCCAGCGTGTCCTTGAGCGGCGGGAAATTGCGGGCACTGTAGAGCTGGAAGGACAGTCGGCTTGGCATGGGTGCGGGTTCCGGTCGCGTTTTGCTGCTTTCTAGCCTGCTGCGTGGCACGGCGCCATCCTTCCTTGCGCCTGCGAAGGTCCGAACCGCTCAAGGGCCGAAATGGGTCGTGCTTGCCTGCAATGATGGAACAGGGCACAGGCGCGGCCGTCAGAGACGCGGGAACGGCTCCACGACCTTGTAGACCTTGATGGGTTCGTCGATGTTCCTGAGCTGCTGATCGCCCAGGCTTTCGAATTTCACCGCGAGTCTGTTGCGAACCTGGTCGTAGGTGCTGCCCGATATGACGATCCCACCGGCCTCCGCCAGGGACTGCAGGCGGCTTGCCGTGTTGACGCCATCTCCGAGCAGGTCGTTTCCTTCGACGATGACGTCTCCGAGATTGATGCCGATGCGGAATCGAATCCGTCGATCCGCCGGAAGCGGGGCATTGCGCATTGCGACAGCCAGCTGGGTGTTCACCGCGCAGCGAAGCGCGTTGACGACGCTGGGAAACTCGATCAGGAATCCATCGCCCAGCACCTTCACGAGACGGCCATGGTTGTCGGCAATCTGGTGTTCGAAGACATCGCGCTGCAAAGCGCGGAACTGGAGCCTGGTCGCTTCCTCGTCGCGATGGCTCATGCGCGAGTAGTCGACCGCATCGGCGAAGAGAATTGCCGCAAGGCGCCGGTTGGCCCGGTCCGCGCTTTCCTTGCGCTCCGCCAGAACACGCTGGCGAGACGCGAGCGCATCGGCGACAAGCGACCTCAGGTGCTCGAAGTCGATGGGCCGCTCCACGAAATGGAAGGCGCCGCCTCGCATGGCATTGACCGCCACTTCGATGTCGCCATAGGCGGAGACAAGTATGACAGGAAGCTGCTTGTCATCGTCCTGCAGGCGTCGAAGCAGTCCGACACCATCCAGTTCCGGCATCTTGAGATCCGAAATCACGATGCCCGGAAACCCATGACGCCCGCGACGCTGAGCGAGCACGTCCAACGCCTCAATTCCATTCGATGCATGGTGGGTGGTCAAGCCAAGTGGCCGCAAGGCGGCCTCGATCCGGACCAGATTGTCCGGATCGTCGTCGACCACGAGAACCAGCAGCGATTGAGCCATGGCAGCCGTCCGCACCTTGCCGCGGGTTCCGATGCAGGATCGACCGAGCTCGGATCAACCGCCGGATGACCGGGTCACAGGCCGATGTTTGCGCAATCGGCCCGCTCAGGCAAGATGCGAAACCCGGTCAAGCCGGCCCTCCTGGGCGCGGTCTCGCTCCCCGCGGAGAGCAGGCCACCAAGGTCGCCCGGCATGGGCCGGAGCGGGTCATCAGCCGCGCGCGCTGCAGGCATCTTCGTTTGAAAGTGAAATCGTTTTGGGAGTTGGCGCATGGTTGCTCATTCTCAAGGCGGTTCCGGCCGCCTCCGGGGTGGTTGCCTCTCGAGGGCCCGAGAGGGTGGCGCGGGCGCTGCCCAGCGCGGGGTAGGATGGTGGTCAGCAAAGCGCCCGTACAGCGCCCGCGGCC
>JAPLOT010000439.1 GCA_026400595.1 Alphaproteobacteria bacterium
CGCCCGCTACGCTGCCGTCTCGCTTGAAGACTACACCGAGCAGTGGAACGCCGTCGATGTGAGCTTCGACAGCCGGGTCGTGAGCTTGGTCGACCTTCGAGGGCAGGCGGCCTATGACTTCGATGTTGCCGGAGAAGGCGGAACATTGAGCCTTGGTCTCCGCGCCGGCATGGATGTGACCATCGCCGATGCCGATGATGTGGAGGCACAGGCAGCAACAGCCAGCCTGAACTTCAACACAGATGGCGAGGGCGCGACCTGGCGAGGCTTCACCGGGGTGGACGTGGCCTACAAGACGGATGCCATCGGTCGGCTGTTCCTGGGGGCCGAAGTGGGACTCTCGTCCGGCGGTGCGGCCTTCGAAGGGCGCGCAGGCTTCGATCTCGCGCTCTAGAAAGTCGGTCGGAAGGCGTGAGTCCTTCCCCATGCCGCCCGATCGAACGGGCTCTCGGAGTGAATGGGTTGGCTCGCGACTCCCACCCTCACTTCGAGAGCCGCAACGAAACAATCTCGTCGGCGATGGAAGAGAAGGCCGCCTCCAACTCTGCGGTACTGCTCGAAAGATAGTACTTCGCGCTATCTGACGCGCAGTCTGACAGGAGCGACTTCGCCGTTGTGGTGTTGGAGATGTTATAGCCAACAGTGTAGACCGTGATGCCTTCCGCCTTCATCGCCGTGCAGAGGGATTTTGCCTGACTAGTGGGGCTCCCGTTCGTGGCATTGCAATTGATCCGGTCACTGCCCTGGTAGTAGTTCTTTGACATAACGCCGTTGCAATAGCTGATGTTGAACTCACCGTCAGTCATGATGACCACGATCTTCTCTGTGTTCTCCGTGCCGTATGCGGCAGGGGCCTGATCGCCGGTCCACATGCCGATGTTGGGAGAGACTGTGTACCATCCCCAGGCCACTCCGACCTGTCCCGCAGTTGCGCCACCCTGTTCGAGGGCGTCGATGCGGTCTTCAATCGTGCCGATGTCAGAGGTCAGCGGGAGGATCTCGTTGGATGACCGGCAGTACCATGAATTCGGAGCATACAAGCTGCCAACGGGGGACGTTTTCACAGATGCATCTGTATAGGCGTTGGAGCCCGTTCGCTCGGTGGCACAGTTCGTGATCCCGTATGTTGCCGCGGATCCGCTTGAATTGGTGAATGAGTAGTAGTCACAGCCGGTCGATGAGCAGGTGCCGGACGTGGTGGTCCCTCGAGCGTCGCTCACCATGGTTCCAAGATTCACCCCGTATGAGTAAGGGATCACGGCAACGCGCGTGCTGTAGCCTGACTGATCGCCATTTATCACGGTTTCTGCGAGGGACTTGGCTGCCGTCTTGAGCGATACCATGTCACGGCTGGACATGGATGAGGTCGTGTCGAGGACGAGCGCCAACTCAATGTTCACGCCTCCTTTCATGACTGCGGAGGTGACCGGTACGTCCACATGATCAATCCCGAACACCCTCAGGAATGCGGTGTGGTACCGGGCTGTCGCGGTCAGGGTCAAAATGTCTCCCGAAACAGCGAGATCGCGGCTGATGAGTTCGCCATACTTGGCTTCGTTGTAGTTGAAGCCGAGGGATGCCGTTGCCCGATCGTCCAGCGTGTCGGTGTCTGAGGAGCCCGTGGCGCTGGCCTGCAGCGCTGCAGCATCGACTGCGGAGGAGAGTGCCGTATTGGTGTCGACGACGTTAGCGAAGTCGATGGCTGATCCAACTGCAAGCAATAGCCCGATGATGCCTAGCGAGCTGATAACTGTCACGTTACCCTCAGTGGAATCGATAAGCTGACTGCCTCGATCTCTCCAAACATTATGCATTGATCCCTCACTACAATCAAAAGTGGCTATGACGTGAGGTTATAATCTAAAGTTGTAAAGAGGCGCTGACCAGCCAGCGACGGGAAAGCAGGACCGGGCAGCTGCGTTGATGTTCTGATGCCGATGGCGGTCAGGGTCGCGGTCTTGCCGCGTTCCAACCCTTGCATCCGTGCATCTGGACTCTAAGCGAGATCAAGGCCTTCGCGGCGCGGGCCGTGGAGGAAAGGGCCCAATGATGAACGACGGGTCAAACCCAGAAACCGACTGTCGCACGATCTGGATGCACGACTGCAGCATCCCAGTCAGCTCGACGTCGAGATGGCAGATCACCGGTTGGTACAAGCTGCAGACAATGCCCGGCGAACCTCTGCTTCAGAACCAGGTGGCTTACCCATGGCCTCGCCATTCCTCGTCGTGTGACCAATCTCCGCTTCTTGGCGTCCGCCGGATTCCCTGTAGCCTT
>JAPLOT010000568.1 GCA_026400595.1 Alphaproteobacteria bacterium
ACGTAGGCCATCAGCCCGACGTGGGCTTGCGGCCTGCCCGTATTTTGCTTCTGGGATTCTCGGCCATAGACGCCGTAGAAGCCTTCGCCTCAATCACAGCTAGCGGCGTAGCATCGGCAGCATACTCAGAATGAACAACACAATGCCAATCCATAGCATCGCATCGCCGATGGTTTTCTGTTCCCGTTGACGGAGCCAGTCACGAATATCGCGTTTCATAAGGAGTCCTTTCGATGCCAGGTAAAGTTGGTCACATGTACGACGCTATGGTTGCTCAGGGTGGCACAGGGATTAAGTCGATCCATACGGAAAATACGACGGCAGCAGCAAGAGGCAAAGGGTGGAAAAACGTAAGCCGGTCATTTACAGTACACCGACAGTGCTGATGTCAGAAGGATGATCGCAACGAAAATGCCATAACCAATCCAAAAGAGTGGAAGCAATTCATTAGGTGCTTTGGGACGCGGTTTCATAGGAGTCCTTTTGGTGCCAGGTAAAGTCGGTCGAATGTACAATGCGATGGTTGCTAAGGGAATGAACAGGGCAAAGCCGGCGCCATCGGCAATCAGTAAGATTTCCAAGAGGCGGAAATTAAACAACTTGCAGCATGGTGGTTAGCGCAGTAGTCCAACCAAGAACAGAATCGCAGCGATGATGGCAACCCACGTGAAACAAACCACGCCTGATTGTGACTCTGCCTCTTGTATCTCTTGGCGGTAGTCACGCCGGGAGGGTGTTTTCCAGTTGCGAGTCTTCATTAGTAGTCCTTTCGATCATGAAGCGGAAGCAGCGCCCGGCGTGGTTGGCTTAGCGCGCAGCGGGTGGTCGCGCCAATGTAGGTACGCCTCCTTGATTCTAAGAATTTCCATTGTTCCATCCTTTCGGAACTTCGCCCATGGCTTGCCGCGATACGTCAGACCGCGTTCGTGGAAGCTCTTCGCTATCTGGTACAGCTTCTCGCCGCCGTCAATACGCAGGACGATCTCTTCGAGGATTACCGTGTCGATAGGCACGACGAGCTTCAGCGGCTTGCTCTGCCCAGGCTTCAAGGGTAATGCTACGTGCTTGAATCCGGCGGGTATCTTGCTGAATGCGTACCCGTTGTTCTTGCGCCACTGCAATGCGTTGCGTGTAGACTCTCTCCGCTGGTCGTTCTCCATTTCAGCCATGCCAGCGAGGAACAGGCAGAGGATCTTCCCCGCCGTGCTATTCAGGTCCAGTTCCGCCCCAGCATGTTGCAGAACAATGATGCGGATTTCCCGCTTGCAGAGTTCGCTCAACGCTTCCACCATGCCGAACATCGACCGTTCCAGTCGGTCCAGTCGCCAGATGATGAGGATGTCGCCCTTGCACAGTCTGGCTAGCAGGTCGCGGAAGACGGGTCGGTCGGTGTAACGCACCTTAGCCGCCGACTCTTGTTCCGGGAAGTTCCCCATCCACTCGCAATCGGGAATGAGCTTCGCACGGGCCTCGATCATGTCGCTTTGGGCTTGAACACTTACCACTTGTTCTAGCGTCGAGGTACGTGGGTATCCAAAACAACGTGGAGTCCGCTTCGGCACATCCGGCTTCGTCTTCTTTCGTAGGTCACTCAGTAGCATGGTGTATCCTCTTGTGTCAAAGCCGAGCCGGGGTGAACCATAGCGGACGAGATCGAGAAATCAGCTACGGGTTCATGCACCCCTGCATTATCGCCTCCGACTCGGCAGGCTGTCTATACAGTAAGCAGCGTTCCCTTCGCAGCATTAGGATATTTCCTCTGGGATGTCGCCGTCGATCTCCGGTCGAGGGTCGGCGCGGAAGCAATGATCCTCGTCGTTAGGGTCGATCAGCGCCCCGCCGCCGAGTCCGTCGTCGATGAATCGCCACTTGTCCATGCCGACGGGGCGCTTGAAGGGCGGCTTGGCACTGAGGCGCAGGGCCACCTCGGCGTCGGCCATGTTGCCTACGATCCATTTCTCGGCGACTCGCCGGCCGCGGTGTTCGGTAATCTGATAGATGGGCATGTTACTTGACTCCCTCGAAGAATGGGTTTCCTTCTGGCGGCATTATAGCACTCGCTTCCCATCGGTCAGCCCAGCGCCCTCAGGTGGCGGCGGAAGTCGATGCGGGTCACGTCGCACCGTTTGATCTCGCCCCAACAGTCGAGACATACCCGGATGCGCGGGTCGATGGTGTTTTCGCCCGCTGTTTCTCGGCGGCGATCCTCGCGGTTGTGAGGAACGTGCAATTCGCCGCCGCATACCCAGCAGAGGCAGATGGTACAAGGATTCATTCTCACGCTACCATCTCCTCTCTGCCGGCTGCGGCCAGGTGCATCTCGACAGCAGCGCCCAACGCTGCCAGCGCTCGGCGCATCGAGTAGGCGTTGTTGCGCCAGCCCATCCCGGCGACGTGGGAAGGCAGGGGCACGCCCTCGCCGACTTCCAGTTGCCAGATGTCGCCCAGCCGGTCCAGGCACGCATCGGCGAAGCTGGGACCGGCGGAGAACGGGTAGATGCCGCCGCTCTCGAACCGCTGCAACAGGGCTTCGTCCAAGGTGCTGGCGTCGTTGCTAGTGGCAATGACGATCAGACGGTCGGGATGGTTTTGCTCGGAAAGCTGATACTTCAACTCCGAATTGACGTTCTTGCTCGGCAGCAGTTCCATCTCTTCGATCAAGAGGATGTTCCACGGGCAGCCGGCCATCGGACGATAG
>JAPLOT010000385.1 GCA_026400595.1 Alphaproteobacteria bacterium
CTTCTTGGACTTGAGCCAGGCGATGACATCGTCCTCGGTGGTCTCGAGGCAGACGGCGGCGCAGTTCTCGTTCAGCATGCAGACCATCAGGTCGATGTGCACGTAGAACTGGTCGATGGGCGCGAACTTGATCTCCCAGCCTTCCTTGATGAACCACTGCGCGATCTGCTGGGCCGCCACTTCCTCGGAGCGGTGATCGGTGTAGCCCACCAGCGCCAGACCGTCGCGCAGGATGTTGAAGTCGCCACCCTCGAAATTGCCGGCCGAGACCATGTCGTAGATCGGGATGCCGTTCTCCAGGTAGAAGCGCAGCACGGCGGCATATTCGCCGCGGCGGCGCGGATTGGCGAGCTGGCAGACCACCGCGCCATAGGGCGACATGAAGGAGGAGTCGCGCGCATAGACCTGGTAGGGGTTGGTCATGTCGAGCGGCAGGAAATGCGTGGTGACGCCGGCCTGGTTGTAGGCGTCCACCATCTCGCGGTGCTGGCGCATGGCGAGCTGCTTGTCGAACTTGTAGCCCTTGCGCAGCGTGTCGCGCGTCAGCGACGACCATGCGGCATTCTCCAGCCCCATCCAGCGGAAGCTCTCGGCGGGTCCGAGAAGCACATCCTTGAGCGGCCCGGTCTCGGACTTGATCTCCCAGCGGCCGGTGATCTTCGGCGTGTTGCCATTCTCGAGCCTGGCGCGCAGCGGCACGGCGGAAGTCCTGGTCATGGTGCATCTCCCTGAGTTTCGCCGAAGCTAGCGAATGCGGCGGCACTTGCCCATACCGCAACAGGGTTAGACGCGGGTGTCGAGGAACCAGTGGAAGAGCTCGGCCTGGGAGGAAACGCCCAGTTTTTCATAGACGTTGCGGCGGTGGACGCGGACCGTTTCGAGCGAGATCCGCAGTCGCTCTGCCACGGCACGGGCCGAATGGCCCGCCGCGCCGCCCGGCCAGGGACCCGGCGATGGCCTCGTGCCGGGCCACGGCGGCAGCCAGCACCGGCAGCAAGGCCGTGACCGACCGGGTTTCGCGAGTGGAGAAGCGCGGGCGGCCAGCACCGCGCGAGAAGGAGAGAAAGGCCACCGCGTCGCGCGCCGGGATCAGCAGGCCCAGCATGTCGGCCACGCCGATCAGCGCGAAGTAGCGGCGATGGTATTCGCTCTGCGTGAAGCCCTCCGGCGCGATGTCGAGAATGCGCGCGGCGCGCGCCTGCTTCAGGCCGAGGCTGGCGCGGTAGAAGGGGCTGAGCAGGTAGACGCCCGAGAGATAGTCGCCATAGAGATGGCCGCGCTCCGCCGGCATGAGCCGGTCGACGAGAACCGCGGGCTGGGCCGTGCTGCGGAACAGGATGAAGGCCGCCGCATCGGGCTTGAGCGGTTCGGCCGCCGCATCGGTGAGGCCCTCGGCGAAGTCCGGCGTGCCGATGGCGGCGACGAGCTTTGCAAGGGAGTCGGTCGCCCAGGTCATCGGCCGAGACTAGCCCTCAGGGGATGGGCGTCAATGGCGCTGCCGCTGGCGCCAGAAGTCGGTGAGCAGGTGAATGAAGAGGGCGAGGAAGACGATGGTGCCGCCGATGATGGTGCGGTCGCCCGGCACTTCGCCATGGATGAGCCAGACCCAGATGGGGCCCAGCACCGGCTCCAGCGTGCCGACGAGTGCGGCCACGGCGGAGGGAATGAGCCGCGCACCGGTGGCGAACATGGCAAGGCCCATCCCGAGGTTGATGGCGCCGAAGCCGAAGAGCCAGGCGAAGTTCTCCGCACTGGCGCTGTAGCCCGAGGCGAGCAGCCCCGAGGCGATGGCGGCCAGCATGGTGCCGAGGCAGACGGCGGGCGTCATGCGCACGGTATGAGCCCGTCGCGTGATCACCGTGGCGATCGAGAACATCACCGAGATGAGGAGCGCCAGCCCGTCGCCCAGCGGCGAGACTTCGCCCGTGAAGGAGGCCGAGACCATGATGGCGACGCCGGCGATCACCGCGGCGATGGCGGCCCAGGTGGGCAGCGACACGCGCTCCCCGAAGAGGGCCCAGGCGAGCAGCGCGGCGATCAGCGGCACGCCCGCCTGCATCAGCAGGATGTTTGCCACCGTTGTGTGCTGCAGGGCCACGATGAAGGAGGTGGAGGCGATGGCGAAACAGACGCCGACCGCGATGCCGGCAAGCCCCATGTTGCGGAACAGCGCCAGCGTGCCGCGCGGCCCGTCGCGCAACAGCATGAAGAGGATCAGAAAGGCGGCCGCGAAGGCCGAGCGCCAGAAGACGATGGTCCAGGGATCGTCCAGCGTGATGAAGCGGGCAATGGTTCCGCCGAAGCTCCAGGTGATTGCCGAACCCGCCACCAGGAACAGGCCGAGCCTGTGGTGGTCGGGCGCGCGGATGGCCTGGACCGTGGACATGAGCCTGCGAGGTAGCAGGCCCTCCAGCTCCTGTCATCTGGGGCCGCGGCCGAATCTGGCCTGTCCGCGACGCAGGGCTGGAGGTTGGCTACCAGTGGCGGCGCATGTCGGCGATGTCGGCGCGGGTGAGGCCGATGTCGCGCAGCAGGCGCTCGTCGAGGGTCTCGACCGTGGGCAGGCGCCGGCGCTTGGTGATGACGCCGACGAGCGCACGGCCGATCACCCAGACCAGCCCAGCGGCGCGCGCTGCGACGGTGGTGGCGGTGCGGGTAGCGGTCGTCATTTTTACTCTCCTGTTCCAAAGTGGAGGGGCGCTGATAGGCGATGCGCCGCCCCATATCTGTGACGGACGTCACATTTCACGGAATTGTCATGAAAAACCCCGCACCGCGCGACGATAAAGGGCAGGGAACTGTTAGGCAGCGCTGTTAGACGGATCTCTTTCGGCGCAGACGCCGGACATTGGCCTTCACCCGTTGCCGGGCAGGCAGAGAGGCAGCAGCCGAGATGCGTTCGAGTGAGCTGTAGGGGTCGATCGCAGATGGCCGGCCCGTCATCAACCGAAGCCAGCCCAATGTCATCTCGATCGCCACCTGCTGGTTGAACCGCCAGAGCCCCTCACAGAATGCAAGCTGCTTCTCCGTGATCATGCGCGTGGCTTCTGCCATGCGACGGGGTGTGGGATGGAGCAGGCCCAGCCAAAGGGTCGGCGCTCGCCGTGCAATGGTCTCGGCCGCGGAAGCGGCGACCGTCATGCTCTCGGTTGAAGTCAGTTTCCGCATCAGATCACCTTGGTCCATCTCTTCATCGTGGAGGAATTCCAAGTCAGAATTTCGTAGGTCTTCTGACAGTGCACCGGATCAAACCGCTGTCGCGTCACCTGCTGCTGGCCGGCCTGACGCCGCAGGGCCCCAGGAGACAGGAAAACCCCGGTGTCTCCACCGGGGTTTTCGCTGTCGCGCTCGCTGATTGGATCAGCAGCTGTAGTACATGTCATATTCAACCGGATGCGGCGTCATCCGGTAGCGGTCCTGCTCTTCCTGCTTGAGGTCGAGGTAGCTTTCGATCTGGTCCTTGCTGAACACGTTGCCCTTGGTGAGGAAGTCGTGGTCGGCCTTGAGGCTGTCGATGGCTTCCTGCAGGCTGCCGCAGACGGTGGGAACCTGGGCGAGTTCGGCCGGCGGCAGGTCATAGAGGTTCTTGTCCATGGCCGGGCCAGGGTGGATCTTGTTCACGATGCCGTCGAGGCCGGCCATGATGATGGCCGAGAAGCCCAGATAGGGGTTGGCGGTGGGATCCGGGAAGCGGACCTCGACGCGCTTGGCCTTGGGGTTCGACGTGAAGGGGATGCGGCACGACGCCGAGCGGTTGCGCGACGAATAGGCGAGCAGCACCGGGGCCTCGTAGCCCGGAACCAGGCGCTTGTAGGAGTTGGTCGACGGGTTGGTGAAGGCGTTGAGCGCCTTGGCATGCTTGATGACGCCGCCGATGAAGTAGAGGCAGGTTTCCGAGAGGTCGGCATACTGGTTGCCCGACATCTGGGTCTTGCCGTCCTTCCAGATCGAGAAGTGGCAGTGCATGCCCGAACCGTTGTCGCCGAAGACGGGCTTGGGCATGAAGGTGGCGGTCTTGCCATAGGCGTGGGCCACGTTGTGGATCACGTACTTGTAGATCTGCATGTGGTCGGCGGCGGTGACCAGCGGCTGGAAGCGGGTGCCGAGCTCATGCTGCGAGGAGGCCACCTCGTGGTGGTGCTTCTCCACGATGAGGCCCATCTCGCCCATGACGGACAGCATTTCC
>JAPLOT010000213.1 GCA_026400595.1 Alphaproteobacteria bacterium
GCGCGGCGCGAAGGCGAAGGTGGCAGCCGCCGCATAATCCTTCTGCGCCGGGCGCGGCTCGGATTCGAGCCCCAGGATCTCGCCGAGAAAGGCCTGCGCCTCGGCGGGTTCGATCGCCTCGTGGCGGCCGGGCGGACGGCCACCATCCTCCTCCCATTCGTCGATGCGATCCCAGACATTGAGGCCGGTGGCGAAAGTTCCGACGTCGAGTTTGGGATTGGCTTTCAGCAGCGCGGCAACGACGGGCTTGGCCCATGGCCAGTTGGCGCGGGCGAGGAAGGTGGCCGTCTCGGCCGTCTCGCGGATCAGCGGATAATGCCGGTTGGCCAGGCGTTGCAGCAGGTCGTCGGCAATGAGCATCATGGTCTCCGCGTCACTGTCGTCGGGCTGCAGCGCGAGCGAGCGGGCGAGCCCCGCGGGCGTCGGCGTGGCGAAGCGGGCCGGGCATACGAAGGCGAAGAGTTCCGCCACATCGCAGTGGCGCTGCTCGCGCGCGGCCCGGATGGCGGCGCGGTTGGCGCCCGCCGCAAGTCCAAGGCGCTCGACAAGAAAGGCGGCATGACAGACGAGATGCGGCTGCTGCGCCAGGCGCGTCAGGGCCTCGCCGGCCGCGACCCTCTCGCCCGAGATGATCGCGCCCATGCCCGACATCACGGCAACCGGCGGCTTCGAATCCATGGTCATCCTTTTGCCATGCCATGCCGCAATGTAAGAATGAAATTCGGGAGGACGCGACAATGGACCAGAAGATCATCACGCTCTTCGATCGCTTTACTCACGGCGGCATGAATCGTCGCGACTTCTTCGAGCGCCTCGTAGGCCTCGCCGGCGGCACCGCGGCGGCCACTGCGCTGCTGGCCGTGCTCGAGAACAACTACGCAAGGGCCGCGCTCGTTCCCGAGGATGACCCGTCGATCAGGGCCGAAATGACCGAGATCGCGCCGGGCATCAAGGGCTATCTGGTGCGTCCGGCGGCGGAAGGAACCTATCCGGCCATACTCGTGATCCACGAGAATCGCGGCCTCAACCCGCACATCAAGGACGTGACGCGGCGCATGGCCAAGGAAGGCTTCATCGCCTTCGGCGGCGACTGTCTGACGGCCAAGGGCGGCACGCCCGACGACGCCGACAAGGCGCGCGACATGATCGGCGAACTCAAGGCCGAAGAACCCGTTTCCTTCTCGCAGGCCGCTGTGGCGGCACTGGCCAGGCTGCCGGGATCGAACGGCAAGGTCGGCGCCATCGGCTTCTGCTGGGGCGGCGGCCAGGTCAATGCGCTTGCGGTGGCGGATGCCAGCCTGGCGGCGGGCGTTGCCTATTACGGACGCCAGGCCGCCGCGGCGGATGTGCCGAAGATCAAGGCGCCGCTCATGCTGCATTATGCCGGCCTCGACGAGCGCATCAATGCCGGCATCGCAGCGTATGAGGCAGCGCTCAAGGACAATGGCAAGGTCTTCGAGCTGCACATGTATGACGGCGCCAACCACGCCTTCAACAACGACACCAACGAAGCCCGCTACGACAAGGCTGCCGCCGATCTGGCCTGGTCGCGCACCGTGGCCTTCCTGAGGAAGAACCTGGGCTGAGCCATGCTTGCGGGCGGCGTCATTGACCCGCCGGGGCGCACTGCCTAAAGAGGCGCGGTTGTCCCAACCGAAAGCGTCCCCCGATGACTGCCGATCCTGCGCTCCGCGCCGCTGCATTCGAAAGCAAGGCCTGGCCCTTCGAGGAGGCCCGGAAACTGCTCGACCGCGTGAAGCGCACGGGCAAGACGGAAGTGCTCTTCGAGACCGGCTACGGCCCATCGGGCCTGCCGCACATCGGCACCTTCGGCGAAGTGGCGCGCACCACCATGGTGCGCCGCGCCTTCGAGACTCTGTGCGATATCCCCACCCGCCTCCTGTGCTTCTCCGACGACATGGACGGCATGCGCAAGATTCCGGAGAACGTGCCCGACCGCAAGGTCCTGGAGCCCTACCTGCACATGCCGCTCACTGCGGTGCCCGATCCCTTCGGCGGCAGCTACCCGAGTTTCGGCGATCACAACAACGCCATGCTGCGGCGCTTCCTCGACACCTTCGGCTTCGACTACGAGTTCGCCAGTGCCACCGCGTATTACAAGTCCGGCCGCTTCGACGAGATGCTGCTGCGGGCCCTTGCGCGCTTCGACGACATCATGGCGGTGATGCTGCCGACGCTGGGCGAAGAGCGCCAGGCGACCTACAGCCCCTTCCTGCCGATCTCGCCCAGCACCGGCCGCGTTCTCTACGTGCCGATGAAGGACGTGAATGCCAAGGCCGGCACCATCACCTTCGCCGACGAGGACGGGCGCGACGTGACCATCCCGGTGACCGGCGGCCGCACCAAGCTGCAGTGGAAGCCCGACTTCGGCATGCGCTGGGCCGCACTCGGCGTCGACTTCGAGATGTTCGGCAAGGATCACCAGACCAACGCGCCGATCTATGACCGGATCTGCGAGATCCTCGGCGCCGAGGCGCCCCAGCATTATGTCTACGAGCTCTTCCTCGACGACAAGGGCCAGAAGATCTCCAAGTCCAAGGGCAATGGCCTGACCATCGACGAATGGCTGACCTATGCCGATCCGGACTCGCTCTCGCTCTACATGTACAGCAAGCCGCGCGAGGCCAAGAAGCTCTACTTCGACGTCATTCCCCGCGCGGTGGACGATTACGCGGCTTTCCTCTCCGCCTATCCGCGCCAGGAGTCGAAGGACCGCCTGATGAATCCCGTCTGGCACATCCACCAGGGCAAGCCGCCGAAGCCTGAAGAGGGTGCGATCTCCTTCGCGCTGCTGCTCAACCTCGTTGCGGTGGCCAATGCCGAGGACAAGTCCGTGCTCTGGGCCTTCATCCGGCGCTATGCGCCCGCCCTCAGTCCCGAGACGCATCCGCGCCTCGATTCGCTCACCGGCTATGCGGTGCGCTACTTCGCCGATTTCGTGAAGCCGAAGAAGCAGTATCGCATGCCGACGCCCGAGGAGGCCGTGGCGCTGCGCGATCTGGCCACGGCGCTGGGCCAGCTGCCGGAGGGCACCAGTCCCGAGGAGATCCAGCAGAAGGTCTATGACGTGGGCCGCCGCGATCCTTACAAGACCGTCCTGAAGGATGGCTCCACCGGCGTCGCGCAAGGCTGGTTCAACATGCTCTACCAGGTGCTGCTCGGCGAGGAGAAAGGCCCGCGCTTCGGGTCCTTCGTCGCGCTCTATGGCATCGGCAACACGCGCGCCCTGATCGAGTCCGCGCTCAACGGCGACCTGGTCACGGCGGGCATCCCGGCCCGGTGATTGGTGCTGGCTCCCGCGGCCGACGCGGAATTCCTGCGGCCGCTAGCGCGGAATGAGTTGATTAGGACCATGTCTTGTTTCCCTCCCCCTTGTGGGGAGGGATCAAGGGTGGGGGTCGCTCCGAACTGAGATCCTTGATTTTGTTTGTGTGCTGATCAATTAGCAGACCCCCACCCCAGCCCTCCCCACAAGGGGGAGGGAGAAACCATGGTTCCGTCTCGTCTCATTCCGGACTATTCGATCTTCGTGATATCTCCGCGGCCATGTCTGGAATCAGTTTCACGCGATAGGTCACGCCGTCGCAGGCGAGCGTGTAGACCTGCTGGTCGGGCGCTGATTCATCGGCGATGCGCTCGGCGCCCGTCGGGTTGTCGCAGGCCAAGCCCTGGCTGCGCACCTGGGCGGCGATGATCGAGACGTCGGGATCCTGCGCCAGCGCAGCAACCGGCAGGGCAGGGGCCAGCATCGCGAGAACGGCGGAGAACCTCTTCATTGGCTGGCCCAGACGATGCGGGCGACCCAGTCGACGTCCTTCATGTCCAGGACCTTTGGCGGATGGTCGGCATTGAACGAGGCCAACTCGATGGTCTTCGAGGTCTGGCGCTGCATGATCTTGGCCATGACCTGCCCGTCGGCGGTGCGCACCACCACGCGGTCGCCCTTGCGGATGGTGGCGGCCGGCGAAATCACGATCGTGTCGCCCTCGCGATAGACCGGCATCATCGAGTCGCCGGTGATCTCCAGCGCATAGGCGTTGCTGTCGGTCACGCCCGGCACCTCGATCTCGTCCCAGCCATTGCCGGCCGGAAAGCCGGAATCGTCGAAGAAGCCGCCCTTGCCCGCCTTGGCGAAGCCCAGCACCGGAATGTGCTTGCGCCGCGCCGGCGCGTTCTTGCGGCCGATCAGCAGGTCGGCGAACTCCTCCATCGTGGCGCCCGAGGCCTGCAGCAGCCGCGAGATGCTCTCCATGGTCGGCCAGCGCGGACGGCCGTCCGGCCCATGGCGCTTGGACGGATTGAAGGATGTCGGGTCGAGGCCCGATTTCTTGGCGAGGCCCGAGGCGGAAAACCCGTAGCGCTCGGCAATGACGTCGATGGCGTTCCAGACCTGCTTGTGGGTGAGCATATTCGGTCCCGTCTGCTGCAAAGTTTCTTAAGCGATAGGAACCTATACCTCATGCCTGAGCGATTGTCCATGGCGCGCCTGCCGCCTAAGGTCCGCGCCATGCGATTCCTGTTCAAGATCTGTCCGCGCAGCGAATGGACCCTGGCCGAGGCTGCCGGGCACTATGCCGGTTCCGCGGTCGACCGCCGCGACGGTTTCATCCACCTTTCCTCCGATGCCCAGGTGCGCGCGACCGCCGCGCGCCATTTCGCCGGGCAGGAGGGACTGGTGCTGGTGGCCCTGCCGGTGGACGGCCTCGATGGCCTGCGCTGGGAAGCCTCGCGCGGCGGCGCGCTCTTCCCGCATGTCTACGGCACGATCCCGGTGACGAAGGCGCTCTGGGTAATGGATTTACCCCTGGTGGATGGTCTGCACGTCTTTCCGCCCGAGGCTGGCGCATGAGTCTGGCGGGCCGGGCCTTTCCCCTGTTGCGGCCGCTGCTGCACAGCCTCGATGCCGAAACCGCGCATGGTCTCACCATCCGTCTGCTGCAGGGCTTTGCGCCGGGAACGCCGCGGTCCTCCGATCGCAGCCTTGCCGTCTCGGCCTTCGGCCTCGCATTTCCCAATCCGCTGGGGCTTGCGGCGGGCTTCGACAAGAATGCCGAAGTTCCCGATGCCATGCTGGGGCTGGGCTTCGGCTTCGTGGAAATCGGCACGGTGACGCCAAGGCCGCAGGCGGGCAATCCGCGCCCCCGCCTGTTTCGCCTGCCCGCCGACCGCGGCGTCATCAATCGCATGGGTTTCAACAATGAAGGCCAGGCCGCCACGCTGCGCCGGCTTGAGGCGCGCGCCGGCCGGCCTGGCATTCTGGGTGTGAACATCGGCGCCAACAAGGACTCGGCAGACCGCGTCGCCGACTACGTGGCGGGGATCGAGGCCTTCTCGCACCTGGCATCCTATGTGACGATCAACATCTCCTCGCCCAACACGCCAGGCCTGCGCGGCCTGCAGTCGCGCGCCGAACTGGAGACGCTCCTGTCCCGTCTGGGCGAGGCGCGGGCGCGGCAGATGCGGCAGCCGCCGATGCTTCTCAAGATCGCGCCCGATCTCCGCGATGACGAACTCGAAGACATTGCCCGCTGCTGCGACAGGGGAGCCGTCGATGGCATCATCGTGTCCAATACCACCCTGCGCCGTGACGGGCTTGCATCGCCGGCCCGGGGCGAGGCGGGCGGCCTGTCGGGCGCGCCGCTCTTTGCGCTGTCGACCCGTGTGCTGGCCAAGGTCTATCTGCTGACCGGCGGCAAGCTGCCGCTGATCGGTGCCGGTGGCATCGGCGATGCGGAGACGGCCTGGATCAAGCTGCGCGCGGGTGCAACCCTGCTCCAGCTCTACTCGGCCCTGGTTTACGCCGGCCCCGCGCTGGTGGAGGAAATCCTCACGGGGCTGGCAGCGCGGCTCGCTGCATCGGGTCAGACTCTCGACGCGGTCCGCGGGTGCGACGCCGCGGCCTTCGCTCACCAGGGATTGAGCGGCACATAGGCGTTGAAGAGCTTCTCTGTCAGGCCCTTGGTCTGGGCCGCGTCGAGTCCGTAGTCGAGGGCGTCACGCAGGTCGGCCTGTCCGGCACGCACCAGGAAGGCGATGTTGCGGCTGAAGAAGTCGAAATCCGAATAGGCCCCGCCCAGCAGCTTGCAGCAGTTCTGTGCCGCCGCGCTGGTCAGCCCGTAGATCATCTGCAGGCCGTCGCCAAACACGGCCTGCACATTGCCGATGCGCAGCGCCAGTTGGGCCGAGGCCGCATCGTCGAAGGGCACCAGGATCGAGCCGCCATAATATGTTTCGAGCCAGCGGGCATGCGCGGTGTCGCGGATCACGCCGATGCGCAGGCCGGCGAGGTCCTTGGGGTCGGACGACTTGACCGGGCTGTCGCGCAGCACTGCAAATCGTCCCATGGTCCGGAACCAGGGCCTGGTCATCAGGGCGTCCTGCAGGCTGGTCTCGTCCAGCCTGAGACCCGAGATGACCGCATCGCCGTCGCCGCGGCGCAGCGCGGCGAGCAAATCGCCATAAGGCAGGAGGACAACCTCACAGGAGAGCCGTGCTTCGACGCAGGCCGCCAGCGCCAGCTCCACGCCAAGTCCGGACGGCCCACCGCCCTGGGCCGCAAAACTGAAGGGCGGGAAATCGGCATCGGCCAGCAGCCTGATGCTGCGGGTCGAGAGTTCCTGCGCAGCCGTGGCGGCCGCGGGATCAGCGGTGCGGAACTGGGGCAGCTTGTAGGGCTCGGCCCTGGCCGGCAGCACCAGGACCAGCAACAGGGCAATCACCATCGGCAGATAGCCTAACGGGCGCGATTCAACTCTTGCGTAACGTAAGGTCATTTGTACAATACAGAGTTGCAACATGGTGGGCTCAGGCTTGTCATATCCGGAAGATGGTAGGGAGCGAACTCCTTTTAGTAGAGTGTCGACTGGCAGAACCATAGGCCGGCGTAGTCGGCAAGTCTTGCCACAGCTCGATGTGTCCACACTTGCTGACGCTCTACGGCGCCTTCCGGAAGACGAACTGGTGATCGCGCTGCGGAGCAAACTGGTTCCCATCGTCACGGTCGCCGGACTGCGGCTCTTCGCGGCCTGCGGCGCCTCGGCCTTCCGCATGGCTGAAGAAAATGGCCTTAAGGTGGTGGCTGACGCAGCGGCGGATGACTTCCATGCCGCCGTGCGGCTGTCGCTGGGCCGCCGGCTGGCCGAGGATGCGGCAAATGGACTTGCCCGCGGCCGGCCGGAATTCTCGGCCAGCCGAAGGCTGACTCACGGGCAGATGGCGCTGTCGATCGTGATCGGATCTCTGCTCGGCCTCGGTACCGTGCTGCTGCCGCTTGCCGTGACCTGGTTTGCGGCAAGCCTTTCGGCGGCGCTGTTCTTTCTCTCGGTTATCGCGGTTCGCATGCTCTGCCTTCTGCCGCCGCCGCAGCGGCACGGGCAGCCGAGGCATGTCGCTCTCGCCGACAGCGCGCTTCCCATCTACACCCTGCTGGTGCCGCTTCACAGGGAAACCTCCGTGTTCGGACAGTTGCTCGAGGCCCTGATGGCCCTCGACTATCCCTGCGATCGCCTCGACATCAAGCTGGTCATCGAGGAAAGCGATATCGCGATGCAGCGTGCGCTGGCCGGCACGGCGCTGCCGGAGCATTTCGACGTGATCGTCGTGCCCTGCGGCTTGCCGCAGACCAAGCCGCGCGCGCTCAATTACGCCCTGTGCTTCGCACGCGGCAGCCTGCTCACGATCTACGATGCCGAGGACATCCCCGATCCCGGCCAGCTGCGCCGTGCCGCCGCGGCCTTTGCAGCCCTGCCGCAGGATACGGCATGTCTGCAGGCCGAACTGGTCTTCGACAATGCGGATGAGAATTGGCTGACGCGTCAGTTCACCATCGAATATGCGATGCTCTTCGGCATGATCTTGCCGGCCCTTGCCGCCCATCGCCTGCCGCTGCCCCTTGGGGGAACCTCGAATCACTTCCGCATTGATGCCTTGCGCCGGGCCGGCGCCTGGGACGCCTACAACGTGACGGAGGATGCCGATCTTGGAATCCGCCTCGCGCGACTCGGCTTTGACACGGACACGATCGCCTCCTGCACATTCGAAGAGGCCAATGTGAATCTGGGAAACTGGATGCGCCAGCGCACGCGCTGGATGAAGGGCTTCCTCGCGACCTGGCTGGTCCACATGCGCGAACCTCTCGCTGCGCTGCACGAGCTGGGGCCATCGGGATTCTGGTCGATGCAGGCCCTCACCATCGGTGTCTTTGCATCCGCACTGGTCCACCCGCCATGCCTGATCGCATCGATCTTGCTGGTGACGTGGGACCATGGCCAGACAGCGCCATCAACGGCCACGGGCAATCTGATCGCCGGTCTCGGCCTGCTTGTATTCGTGCTGGGTTATGCCGTGTCGATGATTGCCGCTTGGCGCGCCTTGCGTCGCTACCGCATCTTCGGATGGTGGGGCGACCTTATGGCGATGCCGGCTTACTGGCTGCTGATGTCAGTCGCTGCTTGGCTGGCGCTCTGGCAATTCATCGTCGCGCCCTTTCATTGGAACAAGACGGTGCATGGACTTTCGAGAAAGCGAGGCAGTGTCGGATCTTCCGCTCTCGCGAAGAACAACAGCCGTGTTGCGCGCTAAGGTGGAGGTCGGTCTGAATTTCGTCTTGCGCCTGAATGTTGCTGGAGCACATAGGAAGCAAATTCTGGTGCTGTCCACCTATTACGCAACGTGAAATGTATTCGACTTACTTGCACATTACGACTTGAGCAATCTTCATGCAGCTTGATCAGTGTTCGCTCAATCATGCGCTGACGGTCTAGCAAACGATTTGCCTTCGATTTGCCCTGCACAGCTTGACACAATTTTGCCCATACGTTGACTTAGCATGCAAGGGTTGCATCAAAAGACGTTGCGAAGCATGGACGCACTGCTTAGGAAGGTGGTGCTTTAAACAAACTTATGGATAGAACTGTGACCAAGCGGCAGATTGCTAAGTTGAAGAAGTTG
>JAPLOT010000485.1 GCA_026400595.1 Alphaproteobacteria bacterium
GCCCAGAAAGCGAACGGCTTTGACGGTCTCGTAGTCCGACTCGTTGGGCGTGCTCAGGAGCGGCTTGAGGATGTCCACGGCCCGGTCCTTGTGGCCGGCAAGCGAGGACCACCGCGCCCGCACGAGCGGATCGGGAAAGCTGGCGGCATCCATACTGGCCTGATCCAGGAGCTTGACGACGCGAGGATCGGAGGCGGACTTCTCAAGTTGCCGCAAGGCCTCGAGTCGTACTGATCGAGTTCGCTCATCTGGCGGGGCGTCGTGCGGCCGCGGGCACCTTCCACATGCGGATTGACGGACTCTCCGGGGGCTGTCAGATGGCCCCGAAGTACGTTCAGTCGGTCCTGGCGGCCTCAAGGGCGTCCACCGTGCGATTCGTTGGCGAATTTCAAACCTTGCTGACCGGGCTGGCGGCCTGGATCCGCATATCGTTCGACACGGGCGTGCAACTTGCTTTCATCCGGTTGCAGGTTGGTTTGCGGAGGCTATCAGAAGTGATAGAAGACAGAATCGTCAAAGCACTCTGAGTAGTGGCGAAAGTGTAGCGATGCCCGTCGACCGTTGTCATCGATGGAGTCGGCACGCATGCGTGCGAGTCGCGCAGGCAGATCAAGAACATCGCGCGGCTTGTGGTAGCTGGCCATTGCGACAGCCTTCGCTTGGACAATCGTCCTGGTCGCGCCAGCGATGGCGGAGTCCTCAGAGCCCTCGACATCAAACTTCACATAGTCATAAGCGTGGCTTGCGATCGCGTCGAGTGGTTCAGCAGCGATGGTTCCGTTATCGCTCTCTTCGACTGCAACCATCCCGCCCAGAAGCTCTTTCGCCGCCAGTTGGCACGGATGTGACCAGGCGGCTCCGGAAAACACACGCACCTGTATTTCGCGGCTGGTCGCAACTTCCAGGATGCGTGCTGCCAGAGCAGGATTCGGCTCTATTGCAAGAACTTCGCGCAGGGGCGTCAGTTTGCTCAGAGCCTCGATGCTGTCGCCGTCGTATGCGCCGACATCGCAGAATGATGCGGTCGCGATGGAGTGCAGCGGTAGCGCCCACATTGTAGAAAGCGGCATTCTTGTCTGCCGGATTGCAGATACGTCAAGCGAGAATCGGAAGCAGAGAAGATCGAGGAAGCAGCGCTGTGACTCGTCGTCCAGCTGTTCGTAGATCGAAAACGCTTCCTCGGGATGCAGCTGGGCGGGCGATGTAAACTCCCGGGCGCAATCGCATTGATTCGCCAGGTCGTAGCTGTACTGACATTCGACCAGGGAGTACCCGCCCGGGTGGCACTCAAGGATCGCTGATTGGTTCTGCGCGGCGGCAACGATCAGAGGAAGGTCGACGTCGGGAGATTCGACGGTCTCATAGCCCGCTTGTGCCGCGCTCGCACGGACCGTCGGCTGAGTGTCGAAAATTACGGGAACTACGCCAATGGACCCGAGTTGGGGCGCCAATGACCGTCCTCTTGTGCCGAAACCGTACAACAGGACTGAGCGGGACGCACTGAGGCGTTCAAGTCGCGCCGATTTTTCCAGAAGGAGCCTGTCGGCGTGCCGCAGAGCTTCGAAGAAAGCTATTCGTGCCGTCTGAGAAGGTCTGCTGGATGTCATTGGGGAAACCTATGCTCTCGAAAATGACGTGCCGAGGTTCGCTGAAAACAGGACTGGCGGCTCGCTGTCGGTCTGATCACAACGCCTTGCCTTCAGGATCAAGAAAACTGCACGAATCCGAGCGCGCCGATATCCGCTGGCAAGACACGCGCGGCATGAACCGGCCTGGATAGGGACAGCAGGCCACTCCGATGCCGGATCCGGGTCGATAGCTTATCATCCGATCAGGATGACATTGAGTGCAGCCTTCCGATCAGGGTGAATATCTATGGGACCCGTAGAAGCCAAATGTCCAATTTGTGGTGCGGCCAACGCTTCGCTCCTTAAGACGATATCTTTCGCGAAAAAGTCGCATCTGTCGGATGATGCTCCAATCTATGGTTGTGGGTCATGCGACTTCATTTTCGTAAGGACGGCTGCGAGCCAGCAGGATTACAGAAATTACTACGCTTCAACAGCGAACGACACGTATAGCGATCTTGCTCAGGACTCGAATGTCCGGGCCGGCGGAATGACCGAGCGCTATGGTCGGCAAGCGGCGGAGATCGTGGCCTCTTTCGCAGGGGATGCGGGCATCGACATTCTCGACTACGGTTGTGGCAGCGGCGCGCTCCTGAAAGAGCTCAGCAGGCGTGGATTTGACTCGCTGTATGGG
>JAPLOT010000304.1 GCA_026400595.1 Alphaproteobacteria bacterium
GCCGACAGCAGGTTGTCCATGCGCGACTGGGCCACTGCGCCGTCCCAGCGCAGCGTGCCGACCTTGTCCATGCCCATCTGACCCGACGGGACGACGATTTCGCCGGCATCGATCATGGGCTGGAGAACCGACATGGCGCCATCGTAGAAGAAGAAGGCGTTGTTGTCGTCGGGCGAACCGCCGAAGAGTTCCACATTCCAGGGCTTCACGCCCGGGAACCGCTCCTTGAGGCCGGCGACCAGTGAGTCGGCCTGCAGCACGCCCACCTTGAAGTTGTCGAAGGTCGAGTAGTAGTCGACATTGCCGGAATCGCGGATGAGGCGGTCATAAGCGATGACCTTGGCGCCCGATTCATTGGCCTTCTTCAGGATGTCGGACAGCGTGGTGCCGTCGATGGCCGCGACGATCAGGACCTTGGCGCCCTTGGTCACCATGTTCTCGATCTGGGCAAGCTGGTTCGGAATGTCGTCTTCGGCATACTGAAGATCGGTGTCATAGCCGAGGGCGGTGAATTCCTTCACCATGGACTCGCCGTCGGAGATCCAGCGGGTCGAGGACTTGGTCGGCATCGAAATACCCACAAGGCCCTTGCCTTCCGCCAGAGCCGGCATCATGCCGGCGGCCATCACGGTGGCGAGGCCTGCGGCGGATGCGATGAAATGTCTGCGATTGATCACGTGTGTTCCTCCCTTTGTGAACGCATGACAAAGCGGGCGTTCTCTGGTTGTCAGCCCCGTTGTCATGTCTGGTTCATTAGGATATCGAGGACTGGTAATCAACGATTATTTGTACGATAAATGGCGGTCCCAGGGAGGGTCCGCGATGGTGCATCGCAAAACAAGAACACCGATTTCGCGCAGCCGCAAGCGTGCAAGCAGCCTTCATCTGCAACTGGCCGGAGCTATCGGCGAAGGCATTCTGAATGGAACCTACGCGCCTGGCACGCTTCTTCCCAACGAGGCCGAATGGGGTGCCATGTTCGGGGCCAGCCGCACGGCCGTGCGCGAAGCCATCAAGACGCTCAACGGCAAGGGGCTACTCGTGTCGCGCCCCAAGATCGGCAGCCGCGTCGAACCGCGCGAGCGCTGGAACTTTCTCGATCGCGACGTCCTGGCCTGGCATTGCGCCGCCATGGACCGCAAGCAGTTGCTCTTGTCCATCCAGGAAATGCGCCGCATCTTCGAGCCCGGTGCCGCGGCCTTGGCTGCGGAGCGGCGTACCGAGGCGCAGGTTGCCCGCATCGCCGCGGCGCTCCAGGGCATGAGTGCTGCGCGCAATGCCGAGGAAATGGTGGCACCCGACGTCGAGTTCCACCTTGCCCTGCTGGAAGCGGCAAACAACGAGCTGCTCATTCCCTTTGGCATCATCATCGAACAGGCGCTGCGCCAGATGTTCGACTACACATCCCGGCACAATCCCCGGCCGTTGGGTGTCATTCCGCTGCATGCCGCGGTTTTCGAGGCGGTGCGCAAGCAACGCCCGGATGCGGCCCGGAAGGCCGTCGTTACCCTGCTGCGCGACACCGATAGTGTGATCAAGGCGGTCGTACCGGCGCGGCGGCCTAGATCGCCCTGAGCTCCCTGGCGAAGCGCTGCCAGTTGCGTACATAACCTTCTGCCGAAAGCGGCAGCCTTGCCGCCGCCGCCGCGTCGAGTTCCCGCACCACCTTGCCGGGCGACCCCATCACCAACGAATTGTCGGGGATCACCTTGCCTTCAGTGACCAGGGCATTGGCGCCGACCAGGCAGTTTCGCCCGATCTGCGCATTGTTCAGCACCGTTGCTCCCATGCCGATGAGCGAGTTGTCGCCGATGTTGCAGCCATGGAGGATTGCCTTGTGGCCGATCGTGCAGTTGCGCCCAATGGTCAGTGGCGACCCCATGTCGGAATGCAGGACGCAGCCGTCCTGGATGTTGCTGTTTTCGCCGACCAGCAGAAACTCGTTGTCGCCGCGTAGCACCGCGCCGAACCAGACGCTGGCCATGCGTTCGAGCTTCACCTTGCCAATCACGGCGGCATCCGGCGCCACCCAGCAAAAGCCCTCACCCGGCAGGTCGGGAGAGATGCCATCGAGCGCATAGAGGGTCATGTCACCTCCGTCAGGTGAAGCCAAAGAAGGTCGTCAGGATAAACACACCCTGCAAGAAGCTCCAGACCACTCCGATGAGAGTTAGAACGATTGCGGAGACGGGGTGAAAGTCAATCGAGCCAATCCCGAAACGGGTCACCGCCAAGGGTCCGTAGATCAACAGCACCAGCCACTTCAGGGGTGTAGCCAAGCCAAGGGTCCCAAGCATGGCGAGCCCGGGTCGCTCGCCCGAGATCACGGCCCAGGCGCTGCCAACGACGCCCGCCGAGACCAGTCCGGTCATTGCAGCGAGCACCCACACGACGTGCCAGGCTTCCATCCCTTCCTCCCCGCCCGTCCCGAAACGGGACACCCCGTTCATGATTTGGAAACGAAGCAAGAAGGGTGCCGGAAGCCGCCTGGCCGGCCCTGGCACAGAAAAAGCCGCCGGCGGTGAAGCCGGCGGCTCGCAAGAGGGCTTTGGGCCGGACTTAGCGCGAATAATATTCGACGACGAAGTTCGGTTCCATTTTCACCGGATAGGGAACGTCAGAGAGGCCCGGAACGCGTACCAGCCGGGCGGTCATGTTGGAGTGGTTCGCCTCGACATAGTCGGGCACGTCACGTTCGGCCAGCTGGCTGGCTTCCAGCACCACAGCAAGGTCTTTCGCCTTGGGCGTAAGCTCAATGGTGTCGCCGGCCTTGAGGCGGATCGAGGGGATGGTCACGCGGCGGCCGTTCAGCTTCACGTGGCCATGGCTCACGAACTGGCGGGCGGCAAACATGGTGGGAACGAACTTGGCGCGATAGACCACCGCATCGATGCGGCGCTCCAGCAGACCGATGAGGTTCTCGGAGGAGTCGCCGGTCATGCGCGAGGCTTCGGCATAGATGGCGCGGAACTGGCGTTCCGTGATGTTGGCGTAGTAGCCCTTGAGCTTCTGCTTGGCCTTCAGCTGCACGCCGAAGTCGGACAGCTTGCCCTTGCGGCGCTGGCCATGCTGGCCCGGGCCATATTCACGCTTGTTGACGGGGCTCTTGGGGCGGCCCCAGATGTTCTCGCCCATGCGGCGGTCGAGTTTGTGCTTGGCGGTCAGACGCTTCGTCATTTACGGTCTCCATGTAGTGTGGACCCACCCTCCTCGACACCGGTTTCCCGGCCGACAGTGCCTGTGAGGGCACGCGGGCAAGCAAACACGGGGCGCTTGGGCCCCGTGTCTGGCGGCGCGTATAGGGTAAGCCTTCGCTACTGTCAAATCGAGGGTTTGCCGTGGACCACGCGGGCGCCTTGTGTCCGGTCACCGTCTGGACGAACCCGGAACCGATGAGCCGTCCGCGCCCTTTCTGTCCGCTTCGCGATCTCGCTGCACTGACCCAACCCGTCGGCCCCGCAAGCACCTACCGTTCCATAAACACCGGCAGCGGGAAACCCATGGCTGCATAAGCCGCCAATGCGTCAGATGCCCCGCCGCGCGGTGAGGTCAGGATCACTGTTCCATGCGCCGGGACCACGCCCAGCGCCTCCGGCCGCGGCGTCTCGTCGATCACGTCTGCCACGCGCCGGGCGATGGCGGGCGCCGGATCGAGATAGGTGACGGGCCAGGGTGCGACCTGGGCGATCTCCTCGACCAGCAGCGGGTAATGCGTACATCCCAGCACCACCACGTCGGTGTTCCGGCCTTCCCTCTTGCGGAAAACGGGTGCGATTTCGCGGCGCAGCTCATCGAGATCGACGCTGCGCCCCTTCAACTTGTTCTCGGCGATCTCGGCCAGCCGCTTCGCGCCATGCAGGAAGACCTTGCAGTGATAGGCATAGGTATGGATCAGCGCGTGGGTGTACTCGCGGCTCACGGTGCCCGGTGTTGCCAGTACGCCGATGATGCCGCTCTTCGTCTGGGCCGCCGCCGGCTTGATCGCAGGCACGGTACCGACGAAGGGCAGTTTGTAGGCCTCCCGCACCTGCGCCAGCGCAATGGTGGAGGCGGTGTTGCAGGCAATCACCACCACATGCGGCTCCACCTTCTCGATCAGAGCACCGATGACGTCGAGAATGCGGGCAACCAGGTCCTCTTCCTTCCATGCGCCGTAGGGAAACCCGGCATTGTCCGCGGCATAGACGAGGTGTGCGTCCGGCAGCTGACGCGCCACGGCGCGCGCCACGGTCAGGCCGCCCATGCCGGAATCGAAAAGCAGAATGCGCGCCTGGCTCATTCCTTTGGCTCCCTGCGCCGTTCATGCGCGCGGGTCAGCGAGGCGACGATGCCGCGCAGGCTGCGGACCTCCTGCTCGGTGAGCTCGGCCCGGGCGAAAAGGTTGCGAATGTTGCGCAACATGCCGGGCTTCTTGTCCCCGGTCTTGAAGAACCCTGCCGAATCCAGCTCCCGCTCAAGATGGTCAAGAAAGCCATAGAACTCTTCCTTCGTCGCTGGACGGGTATCGGGCGTCTGCAGTCCGGGTCCTTCGAGAGCCGGGAGTTCGGGAGTCTGCTGGCCCAGGGTTTCCGCCTGCTCCTTGTACCACTCATAGCCCACCAGCAGCACGGCCTGGGCGATGTTGATCGAGGCAAAGGCCGGGTTCACCGGCGCCGTGACGATGACATCGGCCAGCGATACCTCGTCGTTGCTGAGGCCCCAGCGTTCGCGCCCGAAAAGCACTGCGACCTTCTCGCCGCGCGCAATGCGGCGGCGCATGTCATGCCCCGCCTCTTCTGGCGTGATCACCTCCTTGATCATGCCGCGCGGCCGCGCGGTGGTGGCATAGACATAGTTCATGTCCGCCAGCGCCGAAGGCAGATCGGGATGGACGGTCGCGGCCTCGATGATCCAGTTGGCACCTGAGGATGCCGTGAGTGCCTTCTCGTTCGGCCAGCCATCGCGTGGATCGACGAGGCGCAGGCTGTGGAGCCCGAAATTGGCCATGGCGCGGGCTGCCGTGCCGATATTCTCGCCCAGCTGCGGATTGACCAGCACCGTCACCGGCGCGGGGCCGAGAACCTGATTCCGTGTCTTGTCAGTACCTGCCATGGCCCGCAAATAGCGGAGTTGCGCGGTGCCCGCTAGCCTTTGCCGTCCAACCGGCGAGCCGTCCGCAATTCCGGGAACCAGCGCGACCAGAAGAAGGCGACCCCCATTGTGCCTGCGCCGCCGATCACGACCGCGGCCACGGCGCCGATCCAGGCCGCCACTACGCCAGCGCGGAACTCGCCGAGTTCGTTGGAAGCGCCGATAAACACGCGATTGACCGCATTGACCCGCCCGCGCACATCGTCAGGGGTCCAGAGCTGCAGCAGGGTCTCGCGCACATAGACGCTGATCATGTCGCAGGCGCCCATCATCAACAGCGCCGCGATCGACAGGGGCACCCATGTGGAGAGACCGAAGACAACGGTGAAGAACCCGAAACCTGCCACAAAAACAAACAGGATGACACCGGGGATGTCTCCTGTGCGTGATTCTGTTGAGGAACGCGCCCGATGAGGAGCACGAGAGTTCCCGCCGTGCCGACAAGCAGCAAGGCGGTGCCATAGGCAACCACACCCGAGATGCCATAGAGAAGGCCTCCGAAGACCGGCCCGACAATGTTGCCGATCTGCCAGATCATCGAGTTGAGCGAGATGGCATGGGCAATGGCCGCCTTGGGAACGAGGTTGGGAGCCAGCGCATCAGCGGCCGGATTCATGAAGGCGCGGGCGATGCCAAGCACCACCAGAATACCGAAGACGGGGATCACGCCCGTGGGGTGAGACAGGGTGAAGACCACCAGGCCCAGGGCGCAGAGCGCCTCGACACCAAGGCAGGCGGCCATGATGAAGCGGCGACTGAATCGGTCGGCCGCGAGACCCGTGACGAGAACCAGCAGGAGCGGTGGAAGGAACTGGGCCAGTCCGACATAACCGAGATGCAGCGGGTTGCGCGTGATGTCATAGATTTGCCATCCCACCGCCACCGACATGATCTGAACCGCAAAGGCGGCAGCACCTGTCGCCAGCCAGTAGAAGACGAAGGGCCGATGCCGCAGCGCATTGGCTTCGGGCGAAGCAGGTCTGGTTGTCATGTTCCGGACCTGCCACTGGCCGCCGGTGAAGTCAAAGCCTGACCGGGATGATGCGGCACGTGGTCAGTTGCCGGCGTGGCGGTCAACGACGCGTTGGAGCAATGGCACGAAGTGACGAAAATGCGGGGTGGCCATGCCGGGTTGCTTTCCCTCGTCGTCCCAGATCCTCACCCGCACCGCCTCGCGATGGTACGGGTTCGCTTCGAAAGCCGCGATTTCTGCGGGGCTCATCGGACCGCCTTGCAGAGAAAGCGTATGCCTGGAGGCATCGGAAAGGCGGTCAAAATAGCTGGCATCCGTCGCGCAGAGGTAGCGCTTCGCCGGCACATGCAGGCGCACGCATTCGGCGATCACCGGCGGGAAGAATGGCGCCAGCACGGCGGCGCCGGATTCCTCATGATAATTGTCGCGTTCGTCGCCAAGCGACATGGTGCCGAATTCCGACGTGTAGTGGCCGATGTCGTGCAGCAAGGCTGCCGCAACGAGTTCGTCCGGCGCGCCCTCCCGCTCGGCCAGCACGGCACCCTGCAGCATGTGCTCCGACATGGTCACTGCTTCGCCCAGGTAGGATTCCGCCCCGCGCCGCTCGAAGATGTCCGCGATGAACGCCACGATGTTCTTATGATCAAGTCGCGGTGCCGTCATTCTGCAGATCCTTCTTCTTCGATGGCCACGAGAGTCGAAAGCAGCCCATCCTTGTCAGCATAGCAACCTTGGAGCCAACGCCTGCCACTGCCCGAGAAACTCTTGCGGGCATGCAGCACCCTGGTGTTGTCGACGATGAAGAGTTCACCGGGCTTCAGTTTGAATGTCACTTCCATCGAGGGATCCTCGACCAGTTCAGCAAAGCGGCGATAGGCAGCATAGAACGCCTCCATGACCTCGTAGGGGATATCCCGGAAGGCGGCGGCAGACCGGTTATTGAAGCGGATCGCAATGAGCTCGCCATCGGGGCCAAGTTCGATCATGGGACGCTTCGCCCGTAACCGGACACCTTTCACACCCTCGTAGGCGAAGCGCGCGCAGTGGCTGCTGAGCAGTTCAAAGCCCTCCGGGTCTTCGGCTTGCAGTCGCTCGGCGACCTTGAAGCCATCGACGACGATGGAGTCTCCTCCCTCGACCGTGTTCTCGAGACAGGCGAGGATCTGCAGCGTTGGAACCGGATCGCGATAGGGATTGTCGGTATGGGCCTGCAGCCCCAAGTTGGTGTAGGCGAGGTTGTTGGGGTTTACTTCCGCGCGCACGTCGAAGAACCGGCCATAGTTCGTCTCCCGCACATAACCGAACAGCTCCGCCACCTTGCAGAGCATGCCCGGTTCGGTTGGCATGTCTGTCATCACCGCAAATCCATAGCGGCGCACTGCGCTCAGCCAACGGCCCAGGGCGCCGCGGTCAGCCGTGACGACCGGCCAGGATTCCGACGGCACCTCATTGCGCATGGCACTGTCCCAACGGGTAATGTCCGGACCTGTCCATCCAGCTGTCTTCGCGGCGGACCAATCATAGGCATTATGCGCCAGCCAGCGGGCTTCGAACTCGACGGTCTTGCCCTCTGGCCCAAAGCACAACGACAACCCGCCAGGGCCTTGCCGAGCTTCGATGATTCGGGTTTCCCCCGGGATGTCCAGAATGGTGATCAACCGCTGCCCGTTGCCAGGACTGCGGGTTGCCGCTTCACAGGCATTGTCCCTCAGCCAGATTGCATGAAAGCGATGCAGGCGGCCGTCCAGCTCCACCTCGACTGCCCGGCCCGCATCGATGACGCGGGCATTGGAAATGTTCATGATTTGGTCCTCGCCAGAACGGCGAGACTGTGCCGCGGCCTGATCCATCCCGCAAGCCTCTCAGCCTTCCGTCTGAATTGCCCCTGTCATGCTTGCCTGCTATAGCCGCCAGCAAAGTTTCCGCATCGCAACAGAAGGCTTTTCTCATGGCGAAGATCAAGGTCCAGAACCCGGTTGTCGAACTCGACGGTGACGAGATGACCCGCATCATCTGGGACCTCATCAAGAAGAAGCTGATCCATCCCTATCTGGATGTGGACCTGCACTACTATGATCTCTCGGTGGAGTATCGCGACAAGACCGACGATCAGGTGACCATCGATGCCGCCAACGCAATCAAGAAGTACGGGGTCGGTGTAAAGTGCGCCACCATCACGCCGGACGAAGCCCGCGTGAAGGAGTTCCATCTCAAACAGATGTGGAAGTCGCCCAACGGGACGATCCGCAACATCCTGGGCGGCGTGATCTTCCGCGAACCCATCATCTGCAAGAACGTCCCGCGCCTTGTGCCAGGCTGGACCCAGCCCATCATCATCGGCCGCCATGCCTTCGGCGACCAGTACCGCGCCACCGACTTCACCTTCCCCGGCAAGGGCACGCTCACCATCAAGTTCGTGGGCGAGGATGGCAAGGTGATCGAGAAGGAAGTCTTCAAGGCACCCGGCGGCGGTGTCGCCATGGCCATGTACAATCTCGATGAGTCGATCAAGGAGTTCGCCCGGGCGTCCTTCAACTACGGCCTGTCGCGCAACTATCCCGTCTACCTCTCGACCAAGAACACCATTCTCAAGGCCTATGACGGACGCTTTAAGGATATCTTCCAGGAGATCTATGATGCGGAGTTCAAGGCTCAGTTCGAGAAAGCCAAGATCACCTATGAACATCGCCTGATCGACGACATGGTGGCCTCCGCCATGAAGTGGACGGGCGGCTATGTTTGGGCGTGCAAGAATTACGACGGCGACGTGCAGTCCGATCTCGTGGCCCAGGGCTACGGATCGCTCGGCCTCATGACCTCGGTGCTGATGACACCCGACGGCAAGACCGTCGAGGCGGAAGCCGCACACGGCACCGTCACCCGCCATTACCGCTTGCACCAGCAGGGCAAGCAGACCTCGACCAACTCGGCGGCTTCGATCTATGCCTGGACGGGCGGCCTCAAGCACCGCGCCAAGCTCGACGACAACGCCAGGCTGGCCAAGTTTGCCGATACGCTGGAAAGGGTCGTGGTCGGCACCATCGAAGGCGGTCAGATGACCAAGGACCTTGCCGTTCTGGTTGGGCCCGACCAGTCCTGGCTGTCGACGGAGGGCTTCCTCGATGCGGTCGACGCCAACCTTCAGAAGGCCATGGCATGACACTTGCCGGGCTGCTGGTCTTCGCCGCAGCCTATGCCCTTGCCGTGGCCTCGCCGGGGCCTGGCATTGCCGCAGTCGTCGGACAGGTGCTTGGCCGCGGCATTCGCACGGCGCCCTCCCTCATAGCCGGCATCCTGACTGGCGATCTCATCTGGTTCACCTGTGCGGCGCTTGGACTTGCAGCGTTGGCCCAGGCCTATGCCGGGATTTTCCTCGCCATCAAGTGGGTGGGCGTGGCCTACCTGGTGTTTCTGGCCTGGAAGATGTGGACGTCACCGGTCGACGCGCTGCAGGCCAGCGCTGACCGGAAAGACATCTCTCATGGCCAGCTCTTCATCAGTGGGCTGTCGCTCACTCTTGGCAATCCCAAGGCCATCGCCTTTTTCATGGCCCTGCTCCCGGCCATCGTCGATCTGGCGCAGTTGAGCGTGGCGGGCTTTGCCGAGGTGGCGCTCCTCATCGCCATCATCCTGCCCACCGTTCTGCTCGGCTATGCGCTCTTCGCCCACGCGGCGCGCGGCGTGTTCCGCAGCCCACGGGCCATGAAGACACTGAACCGCGTGTCCGGCACCGCGATCGCCGGCGCAGCCGCAGCCATTGCCGTCCGCAACTGATCAGACCGCCCGGTCGATCGCGTCGAGGATCTTGGGCAGGTCGACCGGTTTGCCGAACACGCCCATGGCGCCATTGTCGATCGCCTTCTTCAGCAGATCATCGGCGCTGTAGCCGGTCATGAAATAGACCTTCGCATCAGGATGGCTGCGCTTGATCTCGATAAAGCTGTCCACGCCATTCTTTCCCGGCATCATCACGTCAAAGAAGCCGATGTCGACCTGGTTGAGGCTGAAGGCTTCGATGGCCTGTTGTCCATTATAGGCGACGATGACGCGGTGATCGTCCATGGCGAAGACCTCAGCCAGCGAGTCGGCATTGTCGGCATCATCATCGAGAACCAGGATATTCAGCGGGCGGGTCATTCACAAAACTCCGGCTTAGGGTTGAACTGCGAGGGTGTTGAGCTGGCCAAGCAGGACCAGCGGATCGAAAGGCTTGTTGAGAATGCCGGTGACGGTGACGTCGCGCAGGCCTGAAAGGGCGTCTCCGCCTGCCGGCCCGGGACGGGTCACGATGATGGCCGGCCGGGTCTTACCCTGTCGTCGAACACGTGCGTAGATATCCATGCCGTCGATCAGCGGCTTGCCGGTGTCGATGATCAGCAGCTTCGACTCGTCGCGGGCAAAGTCCTCCTCGTTGCGCAGCAGGTCGCATTCGTAGCCTGCATCGTCCATGAGGGACTTGATCTGGCGCCCGCAGCCCGGATCGTCATCGGCGATCAGCACGATTCCGGCAGGCGCAGCCTCGTTCATCGCGCGCAGCAGCTTGTCGATGTCAACCGGTTTGGTCAGAACGCCCATGGCGCCATTGTCCACTGCCTGCTGCAGCAGCTGTTCCACGCTATACCCGGTCATCATGAAGACTCGGGCATCGGGCTTCAGCTTGCGGATTTCCATGAAGCTCTCGACGCCATTGCGGCCGGGCATCATCACATCCATGAAGGCCATGTCGAACTCGGACTCGAGGTAAGCGGCGATGGCGTCATCGCCGGAATGAACGACCGTCACGCTGTGCCCCTCAAGCTCAAAGAGCTCGCCCAGCGAACAGGCATTGTCCTCGTCATCGTCGACCACGAGAATCCGGAAAGCGCGGGTCATCAGGCTGCTTCCTCCTGCTGCGTCTTGAGAGGCCACCAGACAGTGAAAGTCGCGCCCTGCCCCGGTACTGATGCGATGTCGAGCCCGCCACCATGCTGTTCGAGGATCTTCTCGACCGCCGGCAGCCCCAGTCCGGTGCCGAAGTTCTTCGTCGTGAAGAGCGGCTCCAGGATGCGCGGTAGCACGTCGGCGGGAATGCCAGGGCCGTTGTCGCTCACTGAAAGTTCCACCCCGCGGGGCGTCACGGTAGTGCGGATGATGATCTTTGGCGAGGCAGTGGTGAACTTCGACGGGTCGTCTCCCTTGCCGACCATGGCTTCGGCAGCATTGGACAGCAGATTGATCAGCACCCGGCTCATGCGTGCCGGATCGAAGTCGGCTTTGGTGTCACCGGCGCCCAGATGGCATTCGAC
>JAPLOT010000277.1 GCA_026400595.1 Alphaproteobacteria bacterium
TGGAAATTGCCGGATGGCGGCTTGGCCTGGCTCAACATCTTTCTGGTCTACTTCGCGCTTCCTGCCCTGATCTTCCTCGTTGTGGCAGCGGCGCCCTTCGAACAGCTGGTCAACTGGCCCTTCGTGTCCGCGGTCACTGCCGTAACCATCTCAGCCTTCGTCGTGGTGACCGGGGCTTCAATGTGGCTCTTCAAGACCCCGCTGAAGATCGCGGCGTTGCAGGGAACGTCGGGAAGCTACGGAAATGTCGGATACATGGGGTTGCCGCTTTCGGTGGCCTTCTTTGGCCCCGAGGCTGCGGTGCCGGCAGCGCTGGTTTTCTGTTTCGACTGTACGGTCCAGTTCGTGCTTACCGCCTTCCTTGCGACCCTTGCTCATGAGCGGAACGAGGAGGCGCATTGGGGAGCCGTCGCCTGGCGCATCGCGAAGCAGGTGGCGACCCATCCCTTCATCGTGGCAACCGCTTTGGGTGTTGCCGCCTCGGCCCTGCAGTTCACGGCACCCGGCGCCCTTGGAACGATCCTCGAAATGCTGATGCGGTCGGCGGGCCCGACGGCCCTCTTTGCCCTCGGTGTCACGGTGGGCATGCGGCGCTTCGCCGGCATCGGGCGCGAGTTGCCGCTGGTTGCCGGAATGAAGGTCTTCGTGCAGCCTGTGCTTGCGCTGCTGGTCGTCGGCATGGTGCCGGGGATCGATCCGACCTGGCTCCATGTTGCAGTGATGATGGCGGCTCTCCCGACCGCATCCAATGCCTTCATTCTGGCCAGCCAGTACAGGGCCTATGTCGAAGGTTCGTCGACCGCGGTCATCATGACGACGGCGCTGTCGGCGATTACCATTCCGGCGATCATCTACTTCATCAAGACCGGCATCTTGCCCTGAGCGCGCATGACACGCGGGACGGTGGTGACTGGCGCGAGCCCCTGGGCCACTACGATGCGGCGTAGCGGACCGAAGGCCGCAATCGCCGAGAGGCCCAGAGCACGCCCGCCTTCCAGCAACACGTGTCCGGACAGCAGGGAGCGGTTCATGATGTCGATGACCTGCTGGCGGGGCTGCACGTCGCGACGGCGCAGCCTGTCATACTGCACCAGGATGGAGGTGTGACCGGGATCGTCTTCGAGAGCGATGAGCTCCGCCGCCTGTGCGGCGTCCCGGAGGGACATGTTGAGGCCCTGCGCGCCAATGGGCGGAACGACATGGGCCGACTCACCGATCAGGAGAATGCGGTTTTTGGCGAAGTCCCGAGCGACAAGGCCGCGCATTGGAAAGGCCCGGCGCGGACCGATGTCTCCGATGCGCCCGAGTTCACCGTGGGTTTGCAGCTGGATCTCGCGCGCCAGCTGGCCATCCGGCGTGGCCATGATCTCGGCAGCGCGCGCCGGTCGCTCCATCCAGACCAGGCTCGAGGCGCGGCCGGGCAGGGGCACCGTAGTGAAGGGACCGGCACCCTTGTGATACTCGGTCGATATCCCATCGTGCGGGCCGGAGTGCGAGAAACTGGTCGCGACAGCGACCTGATCATAGCTCCAGCCATTCGTCTTGATGCCTGCCGCATCGCGAAGGGTCGAATTCCGTCCATCCGCCGCCAAGACCATCTGGCTGGTGAGCGTGCGGCCATTTGTCGTGACGATGGCGACTTGCGAAGACGAAGGATCGGCTCGCACAGCATCTTCGGGGATCATCTCCACGCCAAGCTGAACCGCCCGGGCTTTCAGCAGGGGAATGAGCAGGCTGAGGGGAAAGTTCCAGCCGAAAGCCTCTTCGCCGATTTCTTCAGGATCGAAGGTGATGGTCGGGGCGGATATGGCCGCGCCAGTATCGTCCACGAGGCGCAGGCGCCGGAGGGGCTGGGTCCTTTCGCGAAGTTCGCCCGGCCAGACGCCGAGATGCTCGAGAAGGCGGATGGAGGGGCGCATCAGGGCTACCGTCCGCGGATCGGCGGCGTCCGAACCTGCAGCGACGAGACCGGTCCTCCGCCCGTCCAGGGCAAGAAGGCAGGCTGCCGCAAGTCCGGCCGGTCCTGCGCCGGCAACAAGGCATTCGTATTCGCTCATGACAGGAAACTGGACACTTGGAGGCAACGATGCAAGCGTTGGCTTGTCGCGGACAAATTGATCTTTTGGCACGGGTGGGGCGTAAAACGCGCAATTGGGGAGGAAAGCATGGCGAAACACCACGAGGGCGGCTGTCTGTGCGGATCCATCCGCTTCATTGCGGAAGGCCCACCCCTGCGGCCCCACACCTGTTCCTGCAAGATGTGCCAGCGCCATTCGGGCGCCCTGACCGCCAGCTGGGTCGAGTTTCCGCGTGACAAGGTCACCTGGACCGGCCCGGGCGGCACGCCCAAGACCTGGCGGTCCTCGGAATTCTCGAGCCGCGCCTTCTGTCCGGATTGTGGCAGCAGCCTCGGTGCCATCGATGACAAGCCTGTCGTCGCCCTGCTGATTGGCACCTTCGACTCCAACAACCGGAAGGACCTCAAGCCAGAGTACCACTCCTACCGTGGAGGCCGGCCCCGCTGGTGGCACATCGAGGTTGACTAGCTACGTGCCGATTGGGGTCTTCAGCATGCTGTCGCGGCTCGCGAAGCCTGCATGAAAGGCTGCAAGTCGCGGCCGGCCGTCCTGCCAGCGGAGGTCGGGAAGACGGTAGCCGACATATGACAAGACCACCCCGACCGCGATCGACCCGGCGTTGACCTCCGCAAGACTGGACTCCCATTTGCTCTCGAGTTCGTCACAGGCCGCCGCAATGCGGGCCTTGAGGCGCGCAGACCACTCCGGCCAATGAAGAGCGGTAGGACGGGCAGCCGTCTCGTATCGCAGGCCAACCGCCGCGTCACCGAGTCCCAACCCTAGCGCCTGCAGCGTCAGGACGCGAAAGCGCTTGACGCCGTCGTCAGGGATGAGCGCTTTGTTGCCGGCCACATGGCAGAGGTACTCCATGATGACGCGGGAATCATAAACGGCATGGCCGTGATCGGTTTCAAGAACGGGAACCTTGCCGATCGGAGAGAGGGCCACCAGCCGGGGATTTGGTGCGGTCGGCGTGACCGACTCCTTTTCGTGGATGACTTTATCGCCAAGTCCCACCTCATGAGCCGTGACGAAGCACATGCGCACAAAAGGGGACAACATATCGCCATAGAGTCTCATCGCAGGTTCTCTCCACAAAACTGAGATGGAACCTAACGCAAACACCGCGCGGCCAGAAGCATCAATATTTGCGGAGAAGTCCTACCAGGCGGCCCTGCACGCGAATGCGGTCGGGACCGAAGATGCGCGTCTCATAGGTCGGATTGGCCGCCTCGAGAGCCACCGAATCTCCCTTGCGGCGCAGACGCTTCAGCGTCGCTTCCTCGTCGTCGACAAGGGCTACGATGATGTCGCCGTTGGAGGCCGTATCGCCCTTGCGGATGATCACCGTGTCGCCATCGAAAATCCCGGCGTCGATCATCGAGTCACCCTTCACTTCAAGAGCGAAATGCTCGCCGCCCCCGAGCAGTTCGGGCGGCACGGTGATATTGGCCGAATGCTCCTGAATGGCCGAGATGGGAACGCCAGCCGCGATGCGGCCCATCATGGGCACGACCGCGGCACGGGGCGCGCCGTCGTTGCCGGAGGCAACCGGCTTTACCCGCCCCAGATTGCCCTGGATGACGCTGGGCGTGAAGGATTGCTTGCGCGGTGTCAGGCTTGGCGAATGGCTTTCCGGCAGCTTCAGCACCTCGAGCGCCCGCGCCCGGTTCGGCATCCGCCGCAGGAAGCCGCGTTCCTCAAGGGCCACGATCAGGCGATGGACGCCAGACTTGGACTGAAGATTCAGTGCCTCCTTCATCTCCTCGAAGGACGGGGGGACTCCCTCTTCCTTCAGGCGTTCGTTGATGAACATGAGGAGTTCGAGCTGCTTGCGCGTCAGCATATGGCTAAAGTCCTGTCTTGCCGGGTTCCTGAATCGGAACAAACCTAAAACAAGTTTACAGGTTGCCATTTAGTTCTTCAAGTGTTTACTTTCTGTAGCGGTTAAAAATCAATCTTGAGAATGGGAACCAGCAGCCCCGCTGCTGCTTCCGGCGCACCGGGTGGTCTCACGATCAGGCAGTCCGATTGCTGAAATGTGCGCTGCATCGACGAGTCCTGTTTCATGTAGGGAGTCGCAGTGCGCGTCCCATCAGGTTCGGACCGAAGTGTGGCCCGCACATAGTCCTGGCGGTCATCATTTGCCTTCATTGGCGCGCCGAGCCGAGCCAAGACCAGATCATCGCCGGCCGGCAGGCCAAGCATGGCATCGATCAACGGCTTGAGGAAGAGCCGAGCACAGACCAGGGCCGAGACAGGGTTGCCCGGCAGACCCATCACATGCTGGCGACCTTTTCGGCCATACATGAAGGGCTTTCCCGGCCGCATGGCAATCTTCCAGAAGTCAATCTTGACCCCGGCATTCTTCAGGGCTTGCTGAACGAAGTCATGGTCGCCGACGGAAGCGCCACCAGTCGTGACCAGGATGTCGGCTCCCGCCGCCCGGGCAATGGTCCGCTCGGTCGCCTTCAGCTTGTCCGGGACGATGCCAAGATCCAGCGGCTCGCCCCCGAAATGGCGGACCAGCGCCACGAGCGCCTGGCTGTTGGAGGACACGATCTGGTCGCCATTGGGCCTGCCTCCGGGAGCCACCAGCTCATCGCCGGTCGCGAAGACCGCGACCAGGGGTTTGCGCACCACCCGCACCAGTCCGGCATTCGCAGCGCCGGCCAGACCGATGTCCCTCGCATTGAGACGCGTCCCCGCAGTGAGCAGCATCTCGCCACGCTTGAAGTCGAGGCCCCGGCTACGGACATTCTGGGCCTGTCGGGCCGGATGCAGGATCGTCACCTGAGACGGGGTGGGGACAGCGGTGTTCTCCTGAGTCACGACCGTGTCCGTCCCCTTGGGCAGTGGCGCTCCGGTAAAGATTCGGACGGCCTCTCCGGACGTCACGTGTCCCTTGAAGCCGTGACCCGCCGCACTGATCCCGATGACCTTCAGCGAAGCTGGCACGGCCGCAACGTCGTTTGCTTTGACTGCGAAGCCATCCATCGCCGAAGCCTCGAAGGGCGGCTGATCGCGGATGGACTTAACGGGAACAGCCAATACGCGTCCAAGCCCATGCGCGAGGCGCACGCTCTCTGCGGCGCCGCGCCGCACCCCTTGAAGGATCCTCGCGCGGGCATCGTCAACCGGCATCAGGGCCATGATTTACTCCGCCTTGTAGTGACCGGACTTGCCGCCGCTCTTTTCGACCAGCCGGAAGTCGGTGATCGTCATGCCGCGGTCAACCGCCTTGCACATGTCGTAGAGCGTCAAACAGGCGACAGAACAGGCCGTGAGCGCCTCCATCTCTACGCCGGTCTTGCCTTCAACCTTCACCATCGCGGACACCTTGATCGTCGCGGCACGGGTATCGGGGGCGAAGTCGATGGAGACCTTGGAGAGCATCAGGGGGTGGCACAGCGGGATGAGCTCGTGGGTGCGCTTGGCGGCCATGATCCCCGCGATCCGCGCCGTGGCGAAGACATCGCCCTTCTTGGCCTTGCCTTCGATGATCAGCGCGAGCGTTTCGGGTTTCATGTGAATGACGGCTTCGGCGGTGGCGCTGCGATCGGTGGTCTCCTTGCCCGACACATCCACCATGTGCGCATGACCGGCTGAGTCGAGATGGGTCAGCTTGCTCATGGCTTCGCCAGGATCGCACGGGTTGCAGACGCCACATCCGCCTGCCGCATCAGGCTCTCGCCGATCAGGAAACTGTTGACGCCGACGCGGGACAGGCGCGCCAGATCGGACGGCGTGAAGAGGCCGCTTTCGCCGACGACCATTCGCTCTCCATGCACCAGCGGCGCCAGCCGCTCTGTCGTTTCCAGCGAGGTCTCGAAGGTATGAAGGTTGCGATTGTTGATGCCGATCAGCGGCGTGGAGAGTTTCAGGGCCCGCTCCAGCTCGGCTTCGTCATGGACTTCCGCGAGGACGTCCAAGCCCCAGTCATGTGCTGCTGCCTCCAGCTCGCCGGCAAGGCCATCGTCGATCATGGCCATGATGATGAGGATGCAATCGGCGCCCCAGGCGCGCGCCTCCGCCACCTGGTAGGTGTCGACCATGAAGTCCTTGCGCAGGGCGGGAAGCTGCGTCACGGCCCGCGCTGCCCCCAGATACTCGGGAGCGCCCTGAAAGGACGGGGTATCGGTCAGCACCGAGAGGCAGGCGGCACCGCCGTCCTCATAGGCCATGGCCAGCTGGGGTGGATTGAAGTCGGCGCGGATCAGCCCCTTCGAGGGACTGGCCTTCTTGATCTCGGCGATCAACGCCCATTGGCCGGTCTCGGTCTTGGATCTCAGGGCGCTGGAGAAGCTCCTCACAGGCGGGGCATCCAGCGCCATGACCTCGAGTTCCCGCTCGGGAATCTCGGCCTTGGCCCTGGCCACTTCCTCGCGCTTGTAGGCCGCGATCTTGTCCAGAATGGTTGTCATCAGCCGTTCGAAGCCTTCACCAGTGTATCCAGCGCCCTGAGGGCAGCGCCACTGTCGATGGCAGCCTGCGCGGCGGCAACGCCGGACTTCAGATCCTTGGTCCGTCCAGCAACCACAAGGGCCGCGGCAGATGTCATCACCGCCGCATCGCGGAAGGCATGGGCCTCGCCGCGCAGCACGGCACGAAGCGCCTCGGCGTTGTGGGCTGCCTCGCCGCCCTTGAGGTCTTCGACCTTCGATCGTTTCAGTCCGACCGACTCCGGGGTGATTTCAAAGCTTGCGATCTTGCCGCCACTCAGGGCTGAGACCCAGGTCGTGCCGGAGGGAACGATCTCGTCAAATCCACCTTCGCCATGGCAGATCCAGCAGGACTCGCTCCCGAGGTTTTTCAGAACCTGCGCCAGAGGCTCGACCCAGGCCTTCGAAAACACGCCTGTCACCTGACGTCTGACGCCGGCTGGATTGGAGAGGGGGCCAAGCAGATTGAAGATCGTGCGTGTGCCGAGCTCGACGCGGGACGGGCCGACGTGCTTCATCGAGGCGTGATGCGCAGGGGCGAACATGAAGCCCAGCCCAGCTTGTTCAATGCAGGTGGAAATCCGCTCCGGCGCGAGGTCGATCTTCACGCCGAGCGCCATGAGCACGTCCGCAGCCCCGGATTTCGAAGACAGGGCGCGGTTGCCATGCTTGGCGACCTTGAGCCCCGCACCGGCAGCGACAAAGGCTGCGCAGGTCGAGATGTTGTAGGACCCCGATGCATCCCCGCCCGTACCGACGATATCGATGGCATCCGCAGGTGCGGCGACCCGGAGCATCTTCTCCCGCATGATCTCAACGGCGCCGGTGATCTCGTCGACCGTCTCGCCGCGAACCCGCAAGGCCATGAGCAGGCCGCCAATTTGCGAGGGCGTCGCTTCGCCCGACATCATGACATTGAAGGCATCGCGCGCTTCTGCCCGCGTGAGCGGCGCGGCGCTTGCTGCCTTGGCAAGTATCGGTTTCAGGTCGGCCATCAGCCAGTCCTCGCCAGGTCGAGGAAGTTCCGGAGGATCGCATGCCCGTGTTCGGAGGCGATGCTCTCCGGGTGGAACTGCACGCCATGGACGTTCTTGGTCTTGTGCTGCAGCCCCATGATCAGGCCATCCGTCTCGGCGGTAACCTCAAGACAGTCCGGAAGACTGTTCCGCTCGACGATCAGGGAGTGGTAGCGCGTCGCGGCAAAATCCTGGGGTATGTCCTTGAACACGCCCTTGCCTGTGTGGTGCACCTGCGAGACCTTTCCATGCATGAGAGTGGGGGCGCGTACCACTTTGCCGCCAAAGGCCTGTCCCATGGATTGTAGACCGAGACAGACGCCGAAGATCGGGATCGTGCCAGCGGCCGTGTCGATCAAGTCGAGGCAGAGCCCTGCCTCATTGGGAGTCGCTGGCCCAGGCGAGAACACGATGGCCTCGGGCTTGGCTGACATCACCGGTCCCACACTGATCTTGTCATTGCGATGGACCACTGTCTCGGCCCCCAAGTCCCCAAGGAAGTGATAGAGGTTCCAGGTAAAGCTGTCGTAGTTGTCGATGAGGACGATCATTGCGCCCTCCCGGCGCGGCCGGCGAAGCGGACGGCTTCTTCCGCTGCCCTGAACAGGGCCTTGGCCTTGCTGATACACTCCTGATGCTCGTTCTCCGGCACGCTGTCGGCGACCACGCCGGCACCGGCCTGAACATACATTTTTCCATCCTTCACGATGGCGGTGCGCAGCACGATGCAGGTGTCCATCTCGCCATCGGCACTGAAGTAACCGACGCAGCCGGCATAGACGCCGCGCTTGCTGGTTTCCAGCTCGTCGATGATTTCCATGGCACGAACCTTGGGCGCGCCGGAGACGGTACCGGCAGGGAAGCCGGCCACCAGCGCATCGATCGCATCATGCTTCTGCGCCAGCTGGCCCTCGACATTGGATACGATGTGCATCACCTGGCTGTAGTACTCCAGAATGAACTTGTCCGTCACCTTGATGGTGCCGATCTCCGCTACCCGGCCCACATCATTGCGGCCGAGGTCGAGCAGCATGAGATGCTCCGCTAGCTCTTTTGGATCGGCAAGCAGCTCGGCCGCGAGGGCACGGTCCTCGGCGGGCGTAGCGCCGCGGCGCCGGGTGCCAGCAATGGGTCGGATCGAAACCTTGCCGTCCCGCACCCGTACCAGGATCTCAGGGCTGGACCCGATCACGGCAAACCGGTCGAAATCGAGGTAGTAGAGGAAGGGCGAGGGATTGACCCGGCGCAGCGACCGATAGAGCGAGAAGGGCGGCAGGCTGAATTCCGTCTCGAAGCGCTGGGACAGAACAACCTGGAAGATGTCACCCGCCGCAATGTAGTCCTTCGCCTTCAGGACCATCGCCTTGTAGTCCTCTGGAGCCGTGTTCGACCGTGGCGGGCTGATCGCCGCGACATCCTCGTCGCGCAGCGCGATATGGTCGAGTGGCCGGTCCAGGGCATCGACGATTTCGCTGATCCGCTCCTGCGCCCTGGCATAGGCGGCGCGGGAAGATACCGCCTTGTTCGGGTAGACCGGGGAGGTGACAGTGACTTCATCGCGGACGCTGTCGAAGATCGCCATGATGGTGGGGCGAATCAGCACGGCGTCGGGAAGACCCAGCGTGTCTGGATTGGGCGGAGGCAGGTCCTCCATGAGCCGGACCATGTCATAGCCCATATAGCCGAAGACGCCGGCCGCCATCGGCGGCGCATCCTCCGGCAACTTGATCCGGCTTTCGGTCAGCAGAGCGCGAAGTGCCTGCAACGGCGGAAGAGCAATCGCTTCGAAGTGGCCCTCCGGATCTTGGCTGGCCTTGCGGTTGACGGTGGCTGTCTGACCTTCGACCTTCCAGATCAGGTCGGGGTTCATGCCGATGATTGAATAGCGGCCACGTACGGCGCCGCCTTCGACCGATTCAAGCAGGAACGAATAGCGCGCGTTGCGCGCCAGCTTGAGCATGGCCGACACCGGGGTCTCGAGGTCGGCCACCAGGCGGGTGGAAACGATCTGGGCCGTTCCGCTATCGTAGGCGCGGGCGAAT
>JAPLOT010000005.1 GCA_026400595.1 Alphaproteobacteria bacterium
CCCTGCCAGGTTGCTGTGCCCGGCATGGAACAGGGTCTTGCCGTCGGCCATGTTCGGATTTGCGGTAAAGATGCTCCACACCACGTCGGATTCAAGGGTGGCCGCGGCCGTACCAAAGAGCGACGGCACCCGGGTGAAGGCGTCGAGATCGTCATTGATCAGGACCTGCCGGGTGATGCCGACCACCTTTCCATAAGTCTCGACGCGGTAGGTCTCCTTCGCCTCGCCGATAGTTCCCCGCTTGAACTCACCCGACTCGTTCACCTTCTCGAGCTGCGGCGCTTCACCCAGCTGCAGGCGTTGGACCGCCTTGAAGTCAGCAACGGTTGCCCGCCTCGCGATTGCCTGGTATGTCCGGGGAGCTGCCTCATAGGCCTCCCGGAGCGTCCGGTTGGTCACACCGGCCAGGATCTGCGGAAAGTCGGAGGTTGAATGTAGCGCTCGGGTGGCAATCTCGTCGCGACCCAGGCCCTTCACCCGCACACCTTCAGACTCGAGGAAGTTCCTCGCCATCTCGATCAGGCTCAGGCCCCGCCAGTCCCGGGCGGCGTCGGTCAGCTTGAAGCGGCCGGGCTCGAAGCGGTGCAGAAGTGCGGTTTCAACCGCCGCGCGCCGGGTTTCCACGTTATCCTGCCCGCCCATGCGGATATGCGGCCGGGTTTCGATCGCGGCATCACGGGCCGCTGCCGCATCAATGAGGGCGGCACGCGCTTCGCCGATCACGATGCCTCGTCTGACCAGATCATCGGCCAGTGCCTGGTCGACAGTCAGCTTGCGGGCCGCATCATAGATGCCCGTCACGCGGGCGCGTTCATCGGCAAGAATCCGCTCAGGTTTTACATCCGGCTGGCTGTCGCCGCGCCGCTGCTCGCTGGCCGGCGCCGGCATCTGGCGCTGCTCCGGCCTTTCGGCCGGGGAAACGGTGACAATTGCGTTCACATCCTGCGTGATGGCTTCATTTTGCGCCTCTGCCGCAGATTCAACAGTTGTATCAGTCATTGGGGTATCCTCTTCATGCGTGGGATCAGTGGGTTTGCCCTGACGCAACAGGCGACAAGGCGTTGGCGCAGTATTGGAGCGGAAGCCCGCGGCACCATCAGCGCCAACGGGAACGGCGGAAAGCTCAAGCGGCTGCCAGTCGATGGCCGTCCAGATGGGAACCGCGCCCTCTTCTTCCCGGATTTCGTAGGTTCGTACGCTGTAGCACACCGAGACATTGCGGATGATGCCATTCCGGACATCCTGCCAGATTGGCTCGACATCGGCCCGGTCGCTGAAGCGAACCGTGGCGCGGCCGACGTAAGCACCACCCTCGCGCGCAACCCAGGCACGTTCGACGACACCAATCACGTCCTCAAGATCAAAGGCAGCATGGGTATTAAGAAGTGGGGCTCCGCCATTGAGTCGTGTCAGGTCGACATGGGCCGGATCAAGCGAGAGAACTTCCTCGTAAGCCTTGCCGCTCCACATATCGCGGCGTCGGACAGGAGCCCCCGTCGACCAGACAACCTCGATGGTGCGGGTTTCGGCCACAGCACTTTCGGCCATGAGCCGCACATCGAGGCGGGTCTGCATGGGAAGATCGACGGTCGATGCGTTGCCGGCAAAGACTGCCGGTGGATCATGTTGAGTCATGGGCCCTCGCTAGGTGTTGGCGGGAATGTCGCTGGTGTCGGACGAGGCTTTCTCCTGGCCGGTCTTGGTCGAACGCCGCGGATCCGTGTCCAGCGTGATGCCGGCGGCATCGAGTTCGGCATTGGTGGCGGCAATTTCGCTCAGCACCTGCGCCGGGTCATAGCCCTGCCGGGCAATTGCCTCCTTCAGTGTCATAACGCCGGCACGGACGGCCAGAATATCAGCCTGGATATCTTTCAGAGGATCGACCGCCTCGAAGCGGGGTGCGGTCCACTCCGCCGTGATCGGACCTTCCGGCAATCTGCCGGAAACTTGAGCCAAGGTGACGAACCGCGACCACACCGGCTGGCACAGGCCCGGAACAATCACCTGCCATTGCAGCGCCTCCATCCGACGGCGGAACTCGATGAGCCCTGCCCGGATCGAGGAGTAGTTCACCTGGCTGAGGTCACCCGTCAGCAGTTCATAGGTGAGCCCGACACCACAGCCGCATGTATTCGGCATATCCGCCATTGGCCGTGGGCGTTGCGAACTTCACGTCCTTGCCCGGCTCCAGATACTCAATCATGCCGGGCTCAAAGGCCTCGATGCGGTCGCCGGCCGCATTGATGTTGGTCTTGCCCAGCGTGTCCTCGTCCTGGGCGCCGGTCACAAAGGCCGCAAAGCAGGCCTCGATCTTCTTTCGCATCAGCTCCGCGTCGTCATAATCGTCCAGATCCCGAAGCTTCAGGATCACAGGCGCAAACCAGGGCACACCCCGCACCTGTCCCGGCCGCAGGCGCTCATAGAGATGGAGTACCTGGGCTGCCGGGACTGGCTTCGAGACCAGCGACCTGCCGCGGCTGTCGCCCGGATGGGCCGGAAACAGCCAGTAGGCGCGCCGTCGCCCCAAGGCATCGAACTCGATTCCCTGCACGATGAAGCCACCATCGGGGAGTTCGCCGGATTTCAGGCTGTCCAGATGATCGGGCTCCAGCACCTGCAGCTGCAGGGGCACCGGCAAGCCGTCCTCCACCCGCCGATCCCGCAGCCGGATCAGAACCTCGCCACTTTCAGCCATGGTGCGGACGACAAGAGCTTGAAGCCCGCCGAAATCGGTCATGCCATCGGCATCGCAGCTTGCTGCAAATTCCAGCCACAGCTGATCAGCCAGTTTGGCCGCTGTACTTCGCTTAGCTCGGGCCCGCGGAACAATCCCCGTCCCCACCAAATTACTGACCAGCGCATGAACGGCCTTGGTGGCATACGGATTGTTGCGCACCAGATCGCGCGATCGCTCGCGAAGCCGGGAAAGTGCCGGTGCGATCTCGGCATTGGCCCCACTGCCGGCCGTCACCCAGCCATCCGTGCGCCGTCCGACCTTGGCCCCCTCATAGGCCCGTTGCATGAGGCCGAGCGCTTGCCGCTGCCGCAGACGGCGCAAGGCAGCGCCTGGTGCAACAGCACCAATGGCCCGATCGATCCAGTTCATGCTTGGTGTCAGCCTTTACGGAATGACGCGAGGCTTCGCTTCGGCGCTACGTTGCCGGATTGTGCCGCCATTTCAGCTTCAATGATGCGGATGCGACTCAGCAGATCAGCAGCAGATCCATACTCCACACTGCGGCCCTCAAAGCTCACGCGCAGTGTTCCTGCCGCATAGGCCTTCCTCAGAGCATCGAGTTCAGACTGGGTCCAGGTCATGACATCACTTTCAGCCCTGAGTTGGGCCAGCTCTCACTGAATCATGACGATCCGCAGATGATCTCAAGTTCATATCTTCCGTCCTCTTGTCGATAGAACGTGTCGATGCTACCCATTTTGGAACGTTTGACGTGCCAGTCAGGGCTTGGAGATTTTATGTTCACAATTGCAGGTAACCGCTAGGTCCTTGCGCAGCAGGACAAACGAAATGACTGGAGCCTGCATGTACTGCATATGGCGACCAAATCAGTGCGCCTTGTGAAATTCAAGTTTAGCGAAACTGGTAAGACAGCAACGAGCCTTGCATCCGCTAATTCAGCGGAATTGCTCGTGCCTTGACCTTGAGAGAAACAGACCAATGAGGATTCGACCAACCCACCACGCAGATATCGCCGACTTGCAGGAGGTGCTCGACGGTACGCTACTCTTTCCACGTGAGATGCTCCCTGAAATGATAGAGACCTCTCTATCGGGCGACCGAAGCTCCGATATCTGGCTGACTGTCGAGGTTTCAGGCAGGGCCGCTGGCTTTTGTTACGCCGTACCTGAAACGCTTGCGGATGGCGCATGGAACATGCTCGCGATCGCAGTGTTGCCCACTCATCAGGGCAAAGGTTGCGGCGGTGCGATCAGCAAGCATCTGGAAGCCTTACTTCGGAGCCGCGGACAGCGCATACTGTTGGCTGACACGTCCAGCACAGAACAATTCTCTCGGACGCGTGAGTTCTATCGCAAGAATGGTTACACGGAGGAAGCTCGTATTAGAGATTTCTGGGCAACCGGAGATGACAAAATCATCTTCTGGAAATCTTTGACCTAAGGTCCTGAATGGATGCGCTGGCCCGCCCCATGCGCGGGCCGGTTGCATTTCGGTTTGCATGTCAGCAAAATTTGCGCAGCACTCGTTTGCCGAGTTTAAGTGCGATCATTCAACTGCGAACTTCACACAATCACGATATTCAGACCTGCGGAGAATCAACTTGCTTCTCCGTACGTGACAGAATAGTGACAGCACGTTTCTTTTGATGACCAGCCTCGTGCTTTCAAGACTTCGGCTGATCAACCCCACTTTTATGAATGATCAATCAACAAGAACGGACCACCTTCATGTCAACCAAGCGACAGCAACGCAAGCTCGAGAAGATCATCGTCATGGCGCAGGAGCTGCTGGCAGCTCTCCAGAACTCCGCCTCAATCAAGACCCACACACCGTCTCTCAATGGTGGTCGGCCTCCGCGCACGCGTCGCACCGCCGAACAAACCAGGAAGATGAAGGCTGACGTTCTTGCTGCCTTGAAAGCCGGCAAGCCGGCAACTGCGATTGCCAAGCGCTACAAGGTCAGCACGGCCTATATCTACATGCTCAAGAGTGCGGCCTGAACCTCAGCGCAGCCATCCCGACCGGCGCTTCAACCAGGCATCATCGCGCGAGGGCGCAGATCCCTGCCCCTCGCGTGACTTGTTTCGTGACTTCATGACACGAGACTGCATTAAGGGACTTGAATCCCTCAGTTCAGTTTCGAGGGCTTGCCAGCGATCCTCCGACCACCGGTCGACACCGATGATCCAGGCCGCTGCCCTGGCATAGACCCGAGCATCAAGCGCTTCATTTCGTTCGCGAAGCTTCTGCCATTCAAGGCGCTGGAAGCCACGCTTGTTCTTGACTGTCACTAGTTGCTCGGCGACGAACTGCTTGCACCACTCGCTGTCGGCCCAGCCCGGCAGGTGGATCGTGCCTGGCGGATACGTGATGCCTGCGTCGATCTCTTCGTCGGTCGGACGGTCAAGCCGCAGAAAACGATAGGTCTCGGCCTTGAAGGTCGACACCGCCACAGTCCAGAGCCTGGCGCCGCGGCGCAGGCGCTTGCCGTTGTCGGTGGCATCCACATAGGTGGGACCCGAGACCGGGCTTGCCCGGTTGAAGCCCTCGACACCCTTGATGGGCGCAACTTGCGCAAATCCGGCACGGCGTGACCAGGCATAGACAGCTGGCGCCTCATAGCCGGTATCGATCGCCAGCTTCTGGATCTTGAGGTCAGCGCCGGTCTCGTGGCGCCAGGTCCGGTCCAATAACATGTCGAGCCCAGACCAGCTTGCCTGCTGTCCCGGTCCGCCTTCGATGACGACATGATCAATGAGCCAGCTCTCGAGTCCCTTACCCCAGGCCCAGACATCGACCTCGATGCGCTCTTTCTGCACGTCGGCACCGGCGGTCAGGAACAATCCACCTGCCGGCACGACGCCGGCTTTCCAACTCTCACGGCGATCATAGAGACGCTGCCAGTCAGGCGCCTCGCCCGATTCCATCCAGGTCTCGCCGAGGAGCACGTTCTTCGCTGTCTTGAGCGCTGCGTCATTGTGCTGGGCCTCTTCCCAGCTCCGGGCGATGTCGGACCAGCTGGTCCAACCGACCGGAGAATAGAGCGCCGACAGGTGATAGCCTCGTGTCCGGGGATTGTTTCCCTCGGCTGTCGGCCGCCATTCCCCGAGGCTTAACATCTCGGTCTTGGCTGCCTCGCTGATCGGCTTGTCGCAGACCTCGCAGGCATAGAGTGCCGTCTCAGGCTTGCCCTTCTCCCAGCGCAGCCGCTCGAACTGCAGCCATTGCATCGCACCACAGTGTGGACAGGGCACGAAGAAGCGCCGCTGGTCAGAGGCTTCATACTCACGCTCGATCCGCGACAACCCCTTGATCGTCGGCGTCGAGACCAGGAACAGCTTCTTGCGATGCCCAAAGGTTGCGGTCCGGGCTTCCGCCAATGCGATGGGGTCACCTTCACCATCGACGTCGCCGGGATAGGCATCGACCTCGTCCAGGAACACATAGCGCGCCGGCATAGACCGGAGCCCAGTGGCACTGTTGGCGCCGGTCAGAACCAGCTGGCCTCCCGGGAACCGCTTCGCCAGCACCGTGTTGCCGCTGTCCCTTGACCGGGCCGGCGCCACGATCTTCCGCAACTCCGCACTTTCCTCGATCAGGGGATCAATTCGCTGCTGCGAATTGCGCTTGGCCAGTTCCACCGTCGGCTGCACGGCCAGGATTGGCCCCGGCGCCTGATGAATGACAAAGCCGATGAAGTTGTTTCCAGCCTCCGTCGCTCCGGTCTGAGCCGCCTTCATGAAGACCACCCGCTCGACCGGGCTCGAGGGCGAGAGGTTCTCCATGATCTCGCGCATGTAAGGCGTGCGCGATGTCCGGTATCGCCCGGCTTCTGCCGCGGCCCGGCCAGATAACATCCTGTAACTGTCGGCCCATTCTGCCACGGTCATCGGCGGATCCGGCGTCAGGCCGTCGGTGAGGCTCCTCAGAAATGCGTGGTTGCCTTCGTAATCATGTGCCGTGGAGATTGAGTTCATCTCCCGCTGAGGCCTTGAGCTGTTCGCGTACATGGGTGTTGAGCAGCGCCTCGAGCTTGTGGACGTCGACCTCGAGATCGGCCGCCATCAGGGCTGCCACACGCGCCGGCCAGCTAGTCCAGGCGTCTCGGATCCGGCGTGCAAAGGCAAAACCCTGCTCGATGGCATAATCCCGCTCGACGACCTCACTCTTCTCGCGGCGGAGTTTTTCGCGCAGCAGCTGCACGGTGAGCACCTTCTCCGCTGTCTTGGCGTGCAAATAGCTCATCCCGCCCACCAGGGGTGAACCCGACTCTGAAAGCGTATCTCTCACGGCACCGATGGCGGCGCTGGGAACAGCTTTGAGTTTCGGGGCTTCGTGAGTCTTCGACGGATCAGTATTCTGAACCCAGCTCCGGTCGGCCTTCGCCGCGTCAATGCTGCCATCCGGCTCCAGCGTCAACCGGCCTGACGAGACCGCCTTGCGAACGGCCGTGTGGCTGACACCCCTCTGAGCTGCATAGGCGCGGATTGACAGTCCCATGGCTGCAATGACCCCAAGAAAGCAATCTCATTGCTGCTGATTGACGGGAAGACGGCATCTGGTTCGTGCCGCAGGACCATGACATCTGGCAGCGGCTTCATGATCTGCAGCCCCTGGTCGAAGGCATGGACGACACCCTGACGCGGATCATCCTGAGATACTGGTGTCTCAAGCCGAGCTGACGCCGCCCACATTGCGCTGCGGTCTTGATGGCGGATTGGCGGATCCTATTCCCTGTCGAGGGCCCGCCTGATCTCAGCGGGTGAGACGCCAAACTGCCGGGCAACGACCGTTGGCTTCACGCCAGCTTTAAGAGCCGCCCGGATTGCATTCACCTTGGCTTGCGGGAGCGCCGGACCAGGGACATTCCTGCCAGCGCTCTGCCGTTCCTTGTCCTGCGGCCATCGGCGGCTACGTTCGGCATTGACCGCCTTCGACAGGCGTTCCAGTTCCTCATCTGCAAGTCGCTCGAGTGCTCCCGCAAGATCGCGTGGCAACAGCGGTGGAAGCGGCGCAGTGACGCGCTCTGAACCTCCCGACCCCGCCCCTCTTCGGGGATCGGCAGATCCCGATGGGCGGTCCGAAGCAGAGTCCACCGATGGCAGCCGCCTGACCATGGCGAAAACTATGGCTCAGAACACGTTTCTACGCAAAGTTGCCCGCCCAAGGGCAGTGCACGGTGATCCAAGTCAAGGCAAATTCTACGAGGTCAAGTTCTCATGACACGGGCTTCAGTGGTCTGTATCTGCCTACTGGAGTTCAGTACCGGACCTGAGTCGCCTGAGACGAAATCGCTTCTGCAAGAGGACCAAGCCTTTATGATCGAGCCGATTGCCCGGATCCGGGTAACCTTGCAAGGGACCACCCCTGAGATCTGGCGCCGGCTGGATGTGCCGCTGTCCACTTCGCTCCTGTCGCTCCATCACATCATCCAGATTGCCATGGGCTGGAAGGATACGCATGGTTTCAGGTTCGAACACGGTGGCAGGCGTTACGGCGTTCCCGACCCGAACTCTGCCACGATCGAGCCCCAGCTGATCCATGCCAAGACAGTACAGCTCTCGACACTACTGAAGCGCAGTCATGAAAGGCTCCTTTACATCTATGACTTCGGGGACAACTGGCGCCACGACATCCTCGTCGAAGACTGCCGGGACGGTGAGGCCAATGTCGACTATCCGGCGTTGGTCGATGGAGCGGGGCGGTGCCCGCCCGAAGATGTTGGAGGCATCAGTGGCTTCGAAGTGTTCCTCGAGGCGATCGGGGAACCGGATCACCCCGAACACGGTCGGTTGAAGGCATGGTACGGCAAACCCTTCAATCCGAATGACATCAACGAGCGGAAGGTGCGTCTCGTCCTCGAAGGCATTGCGGCCCGCAGGCGTGGTTCAGCATGAGCCGCAGCATCAGAACGAGGTCGGCCGGCGCGTGACCTGCTTCGTCTATGTCATTGGCAGCATGACACCCCGCGGTTACAGGACCTATGTCGGCTGGACGCTCGACCTGGACCGACGGCTCAGCGAGCACAATGCCGGAACCGGTGCAAAGTCCACCCGGGGTCGGTGCTGGCAGCTGATCTATGCCGAAAAGCTGCCAACACGGATCGACGCCATGAGCCGGGAATGGCACCTCAATCGAAATCGCCAGCTACGGCGGCAACTGAGCCTCGCCGCAACAGTCGACACGGATCGCCAACCTGTGCAAACCTAGACGCCGCTCAACAAGAGGCAGATTCAATGACAACCGAAGCCCATCTGGATGCTCTGAAGGCAAAGCACAAGGAACTTGAAGCCAAGCTGGCAGACGCCATCGCCCATGCCTCATCCACGGACCAGGAACTGGCCGAGATCAAGCACGAGAAACTCAAAATCAAGGACGAGATTGCCCTGCTCGAAGGCAAGCTGAAGGTCGCCCAATCAGGCTGGTAACTTCTCGATCGGGGGCTGCAGGCGTGCCGCCCTCATGTCGTTGAAGGTCCGGTCTTCTCCATCGAGAACCGCCACTCCCCCCTTTAGATTCTGCCAGCGCTCGACGATGACATCGACGTACTTCGGATCCAATTCTATTAGCCGGGCCGATCTACCTGTGCGTTCGGCAGCAATCATCGTGGTGCCGGAGCCACCGAAGAGATCGAGGACTATATCGCGGCTCTTGGATGAGTTGCGTATGGCTCGTTCGACGAGTTCGACCGGCTTCATGGTCGGGTGAAGGTCGTTGACCCGCGGCTTGTCGACGAACCAGACATCGCCCTGGTCACGGGCGCCGCACCAGAAGTGGTCGGCCCCCTGCTTCCAGCCATAGAGGATTGGCTCGTACTGGCGCTGGTAGTCCGCGCGCCCGAGTGTAAAGGTGTTCTTGGCCCAGATCACGAAGGTCGACCACTTGCCGCTGGCAGCGGTGAAAGCCTTCTGCAGGGTATGAAGCTCGGAGGAGCTCATGCAGATGTAACAGGCGCCCTTGGTGACCGTCAGGAGGTTGACGCAGGCGTCGTAAAGGAACTGGTAGAACTCGTCGCCCAGGGCATCGTTGAGGATACGCCGGTCCTTCCCCTTCAGCTTCCCCTTGGCGCCGTTGCCATAGTCCACGTTGTAGGGCGGATCCGAAAACACCATGTCGGCGAGCTGGCCGTCCATGAGGCGCTCGGCATCCGAGAGAGCCGTCGCGTCGCCACACAGCAGTCGATGGTTCCCGAGTATCCACAGGTCGCCGGGCTTGGAGACAGGCTCCACCGGAACTTCGGGGAGTTCGCTCTCGTCCTCCGGTCTCGGATGAGGTTCGACAGTGCGACCTCGTCCCAGCCCGCATTGAGCGCCAGCTGATTGTCGGCAATGACCAGCGCCTTTCGCTGCGCCTCCGACAGATTCCCCAGGCGAATGACCGGGACCTCTCGCAACTGCAGGCGCTTCGCAGCTTCCAATCGGCCATGTCCGGCAATGATCGTGCCCGCCGCATCGACCAGGATCGGGTTGGTCCATCCGAATTCCCGGATGCTCGCAGCGATCTGGTCGATCTGGCCATCGGAGTGTGTGCGTGGGTTGCCCGCAAATGCGGACAGTGCTGACACATCCACGCGCTCGAGGGCGTAGTTCTCGGGGATCATCGGGACCTCGGAATGGGTGGAGAGGGGTGAAACGACGGGCGGCGTCGCCGCGGTTCAAGCCATGTCGATGGAAACCAGGTGGAAACCTGCGAGTGGAAACCTGGGTGGAAACCTGGGTGGAAACCAGGTGGAAACCTGCCGGTCGAAAAACACCCCAGGTTTCCAC
>JAPLOT010000389.1 GCA_026400595.1 Alphaproteobacteria bacterium
GCCGTGGCGACGATGGCGGCCTCCGAGATCGGCGAATTGAACAGGCGCTCGTAGGGCAGGATGTCGGAGAGGCCGCGAGAGACGCCGAAGGCGCCGCCCCATTCGCGGCATTCCTCGCCATAGGCGATGAGGCGATCGTCATGGATCATGTGGTGGAGGATCGACTCGAAGAGCCCGTCGCGGAGCGTGATGGCGCGCATGGCCGAGAGCTTCGCGCCGTCGGGGCCGATGCCGGTGCGGGATTTCTTCGCGTCCTGGCGGATGCGGGCCGAAGTCTCGGGCGGGGCAAGGAGCTTCACCTTGCCGGTGGGTGCGGGAATCTCCTGGTCGGAGAACATGAGGCGGCCGATCAGGGTCGGATCGGCGGGGATGTCGACGATGGGGGAGGCCAAGGGATCGGTCGCAGCCCGCGTGACGCGCCCGATCAGATGCGCGACCTCCTCGCGCAGCGACGCGATGCTTGCCTCGTCGAGGATGCCTTCGGCCACGAGCTTGCCCGCCATCTGGTGTATCGGGTCGAGGGACTCCCAGGCGGCGATTTCTTCCTTGGTGCGGTAGACATTGGCGTCGGTGGTGGAGTGGCCGGTGGAGCGGTAGCATTCGACATCGAGCAGCGCAGGCCCTTGTCCGGACAGGAGCAGGGCACGCTTGCGTGCCACCGCATCTGCCACCGCGAGGGGGTTGGTGCCGTCCACGGTCTCGGCATGCAGCGCCTTGTGGTTCACCGCCGCGCCGATGCGCGAGAGCCTGTCCCAGCCCATGGTCTCGCCCACGGTCTGGCCGCCCATGGCGTAGAAGTTATTGGTGAAGAAGAAGAGCACCGGCAGGCCGCCCTTGCGGGCATCGGTCCACAGCGTGTCGTATTGCGCCATGGCGGCGAAGTTCATGGCCTCGAAGACGGGGCCGCAGCCGGTGGACCCGTCGCCGCTCATCGCCACTGCGATGCTGGCCTCGTTGGCGAGTTTCTTGCGCAGCGCCGCACCGGTGGCGATGCCGCCCGAAGCGCCGACGATGGCATTGTTGGGATAGGCGCCGAAGGGCGGGAAAAAGGCATGCATGGAGCCGCCCATGCCGCGGTTGAAACCGTTGGCCCGCATGAAGATCTCGGCCAGCACGCCGAGCAGCAGGAAGTTCTCGGCCAGTGCCGGGGCCGAAGATGCGGGAAGGTGTTGCTGGACGATGCGCAGCAGGCTGCCGCCGTCGTGGGATTCCATGATGCGGGTGAGATCGCCGGGTGCCAGCTTGGCGATGGCCGAAAGGCCCTTGGCAATGAATTCGCCATGGCTGCGGTGGCTGCCGAAGATGTGGTCGGCCGGATCGAGTGCCAGCGCCGCGCCAACGGCCGCAGCCTCCTGGCCGATGGAGAGATGCGCAGGCCCGCGATAGGCGAAGGTGATGTCCTGGTAGCTGCCCTTGGCCTTGAAGGCGCCGAGCATCGACTCGAACTCGCGGATGATCATCATGTGTCGGAGGATCTCGACCAGCGCCTTCTCGCCGCGCGCCTTGCGCTCTTCGGCAAAGGGCCGCGCATAGGCATGCAGCCGGATCTGCGGGAAGGCGAGCGTGCCGGCCTTGCGGAAGTGCTCGGGCGAGACGGGAATGGACTTGTGCATGGATGTCTCAATCGAAATGAACGAATGTCCGGGTAAGTACACAAATGTCCGATAGATGGCAAGCATGGATGATCGGCCTGCGCAGGCTTGCGGATCGCCCGGCGCGGGACGATCCTGCCGGTTCGACAGGAGGTGAC
>JAPLOT010000345.1 GCA_026400595.1 Alphaproteobacteria bacterium
CCGGAGACGGCGGCGGCCGATTCCGCAGGCCTTGATGACAATGACGACTTCATCGCAGCAGCGCGCCGCGCGGCGCAGGCCGCGGCCAGCCGCAGTGCCGTGCCCCAGCCCGAGGTGCGTGCGCCACTGAAGCCCGAAGCCCGCCGCGGCGCGCGCTTCAGCCTGCCCTTCCTCAACCGGACGAAGCGCCCGGCGCCTGTCACCTATGTCAACGGCAAGCCGGTGGTCGAGGAAGAGGAGCGCCGCGCCAAGCCCAAGGTCGTGACCTCGGCCAGCGACAAGCGGCGCAAGCTGATCCTGGCCGGTATCGTCCTGCTTGCCGCCGTGTCGGCGGTGACCTTCAACCTGCTGGCCCGGTCCTCCACGCCGGCGAAGCAGTCGACGGCCGTCGAAACGCCGGCTGCGGCGCAGAAGCAGGTCACGCGGATTGTTCCCACCCAGCCCAAGTCGGCGGCACCGGCCGATCAGCTGATGGCCGATGGCGTCATCACCGGATCGCTCCCGGCCAAGAAGACCGATGCGTCCCTTGTTTCCATCGTGGCCGAACCGGGAACCACCGGCGCTGCGGCAGAGCTTCCGCCGCCCGAAACTGGAACCCTCGCCCTGCGCGAAGCGGCCGCCCGCGGCGACGCCGAGGCGCAGTTCATCGTCGCCAGCCGCTATCTCGATGGCCAGGGCGTGGAACAGGATCTGCCTGCCGCCGCGCGCTGGTTCCAGCTGGCGGCCACTGGCGGCCTTGCCCCCGCGCAGTATCGCCTCGGTACCCTGTTCGAACGCGGCAAGGGCGTTCCGCAGGACATTGCCAATGCCCTGCTCTGGTACCAGCGCGCAGCCGCTGGCGGCAACGTGAAGTCCATGCACAACGCCGCCGTCATTCTGGCCGGCAATCAGGCGGGGCCGCCGAAATTCGATGAAGCCTACCGCCTGTTCAAGGATGCGGCGGAGCGCGGCCTCAAGGACAGCCAGTTCAACCTGGCCGTCCTGGCGGAACGCGGACTCGGCACCAAGACCGATCCGGCGGAAGCCTATTTCTGGTATGCCGTGGCAGGCCTGCAGGGCGATGGCGATGCGGCGCGCCGTGCCAACATCATCGCCGAGAAGATGCCAGCCGATGAGGTCGGAACCCTCAGCGCCCAGGTGAAGGACTGGAAGCCCGTTGCCAGCTCCGAGAAGGCCAATGTGGTGGCAGTGAATGACCCGAGATGGAACAGTGAGGCCCCCGGCGCCGCGGCCCAGTCCGCACCCCAGCCGCCGGCACCTCAGGTCGTTCCGGTCCCCGAGTCTGCACCGGCGGATCCGGTGCTCGAGGCGCAGAAGCTGCTCGATCAGCTGGGCTTCAATATCGGCGAACCTGACGGCACGCTGGGCACCAAGACCAAGAACGCCATCCGCCTGTTCCAGCTCCAGTCGGGGCTTGAAGTCACGGGTGAGGTAACGCCCCAACTGCTCGACGCCATGCGCGCCAAGTCAAGCTGATCGCCAGCTTGAGTTTTCGACCCGGCTCTGCGAAGAAGCCGGACATGGAGCGCCGTTTCGACAGCCAGACGATCCCGGGTGCCGCGCTGGCGCTTGGTATTGCCGGCCTGCTGCCCTTTGCAGCGGCCGCCCTGTCGCAATATGCGTCCTTGCCCTTGCTCGCCCCGGCCTTCGGATTGCAGGTCGGGATCGTCTATGGCGCGGTGATCCTCTCCTTCCTCGGCGGCATCCGCTGGGGCACCGCGATTGCGCCCTTTGCCTCCGATCGCCAGGCGATGGAATTCACCACCAGCGTCATCCCGTCGCTGGCGGCCTTTGCGGCCGTCTTCATGCCGGAGATCCTCGGTCTCGGCCTGCTGATCTCGGGTTTCCTCATGCAGGCCTTGTGGGATGTGACCGCCGTCGAGCAGGGGCGCTTGCCGCGCTGGTTCGGCAAGCTGCGCATGATCCTGACGGCGGGCGCCGTCGTGTCGCTCATCGCAATGCTGCTGCGTCAGCTCATCTGACCCGCGCGGCCGGGAAGCGGTGAATGGCGCGGCTGCCCAGCATCCAGACCTTGTAATCTTCGAACAGCCCCGCGAAGGCGTCTGACCCGATGCCGAGCGCGCCCGTATAGCTGCCGAAGGCCGGCATGACGATGCGGCGGTCATCGGCGATGAAGCAGCGGCAGCGGATGCGGTGGCCGCGCTGCACCACCGTGGCGGCGGGATGAAGGTGGCCCGCGATTTCGAGCATGCCGTCTCCCAGCGGCTTGGGTTCGTGGCGCAGGCTCACCGGTCCCAGGGCCACCTCGGCGGCGATGGTCCCGCCGATGTCGCCGGGCGGCGCGGGATCGTGGTTGCCGGTGATCCAGATCGTGGGAATCGTCGCGGTGATGCTCAGCAGGAGCGCAAGATCCTGCCCATCGATCCGCTCGCGGGCGGCGGGATCGTGGAAACTGTCGCCCAGGAAGATCAGGCGCTGCGGCTTTGCCGCCGCGATTACCCGGCGCAACTGCTCGAGCGACTCGCGCGAGTCGTATGGCGGCAGGTGAACACCGCGCCGCGCGAGGCTTGTGCCCTTCTCGAGATGAAGGTCGGCCACCAGCAGCGTGGCGAAGTCCGGTGCATAGAGCGCACCGGAAAGATCGGGGATGAAATCCAGGCCGCCGAGGCAGATGCGATGCGTCCTAGACAAGCCGCATGGCCTCGCCGATGAGGTCGTCCGCGGCTTCGGCGAGAAGGGCATCATGGGCTTCGCCGTAGATGGATTCGCGCCCGATCTCAAGCAGCACCGGAACCGCCAGCGGCGAGACCACCTCCAGCGCCTTGTGCACGATATGGCCGCGGATGCGTTTCAGCATCATGGCCAGACGCTGGGCATCGATCAGGCCTTCGGCGGCGTCGTCCCAGGCGGCGCGCAGCAGGATGTGGTCGGGCTGGTGGCTGCGCAGCACGTCGTAGATGAGGTCGGTGTTCACCGTCATCTGGCGCTGCGTCTTCTCCTTGCCGGGAAAGCGCCGCTCGATCAGGCCGGCGATGATCGCGGCATTCCGGAATGTCCGTTTCATCAGGTTGGATTCCGCCAGCCAGGCGTCGAGATCGTCGCCCATCATGTCCTCGTCGAAGAGCTTCGCCAGCGAAATCCTGCCGCTCGCGATCATCAGCGCGAGGTCGCGCACCGTCCAGATCACCAGCGCATATTCCGAGGCGACGAAGCCCAGGGGCTGCGCGCCCCAGCGCTCCAGCCGCCGCGTCAGCAGCATGCCCAGCGTCTGGTGCGCCAGGCGGCCCTCGAAGGGATAGCAGACCATGTAGTGCTTGTCGGCGCGCGGGAAGGTCTCGACCAGCATGTCCTCGGCCCGCGGCACCACCGACTTGAAGCGCTGCAGCGACAGCCAGTCCTGGACCTGCTGCGGCAGATGCGTCCAGGATTTCGGATCGGCCAGCATCTCGCGCACCCGTTCGGCCAGGTAGGTGGAGAGCGGAAACTTGCCGCCCTGGTAGGAAGGGATCATCGGCTCGCGCGCGCCGCCGCGCGAGGCGAGCGCGCCGAACTCGTCGAGGCCTTCGAAGCGCAGCACCTCGCCCGCGAAGAGGAAGGTGTCGCCCTGCGACAGCTGGCTGAGGAACCATTCCTCCATCTCGCCCAGCACGCGGCCGCCCATCACCACGCGCTTGCCCAGCCGGCGCTTCACGCTGGCCAGCCGCAGCTTGAGCATTTCCTCCTCGACGATGGTGCCGGCGTTCAGCTTGTAGGACATGATCAGGCGCGGATGCGTGAGCCTCAGGCTGCCATCGGCCTGTGGCTTCAGCTTGGCATAGCGCTCATAGGCCTTGAGCGCGTAGCCGCCGGTGGCCACATAGTCGATCACCTTGTCGAAGTCGGCGCGGGTGAGCTTGCGGTAGGTCCAGGCGCCCGTGACCTCGCGATAGAGCTCGTCGGGCCGGAAGGGCCCGGCGCAGGCGCGGCCCATGACATGCTGGGCCAGCACGTCGAATTTCAGGACCATGGGATACTCCGTGTCCTGAGCATTCACCCGCGCGGCTTGCAGCGCCGCCTCGCATTCCAGCACCTCGAAGCGGTTGGACGGCACCAGCAGCGCCTCGCTTGGCATGTCGAGCCGGTGGTTGGAGCGGCCGATGCGCTGGAGAAGGCGGCTCGATCCCTTGGGCGCACCCACATGGATCACCAGGTCGACGTCTCCCCAGTCGATGCCCAGTTCCAGCGTCGAGGTGCAGACCACAGCGCGGAGCCGTCCCTCCGCCATGGCCGCCTCCACCTTGCGGCGCTGGCTCACGTCGAGCGAACCGTGATGCAGGGCGATGGGCAGATGATCGTCGTTCGCCTCCCACAGCGACTGGAAAACCATCTCGGCCTGGCTGCGCGTGTTGACGAAGATCAGCGCCAGCCTGGCCCGCTTCAGCGCGTCGTAGAGTTCCGGGATGGCATAGAGCGAGGAATGGCCGGACCACGGCACGCGCTCCGCCGACTTGAGAATGCGGATGTTGGGCGCGGCACCTTGCTGCCCCATGACCAGCGGCACCGGCGGCTGGCCCGCCGGCGCAAGCCAGGCGCGCAGGGCGTCGGGATCGGCGACGGTGGCCGAGAGCCCGATGCGGCGCGCCCGTGGCGCATGCGCGGCCACCCGCGTCAGGGCAAGCGAGAGCAGCACGCCGCGCTTCGAGGTCACCATGGCATGCAGTTCGTCGAGGATGACGGTGCGCAGGTCCTTCAGCAGATGCGCGGCGTGCGGATCGGCCACCATGAGCGACACCTGCTCCGGCGTGGTGATCAGGATGTCGGGCGGGTTCTGGCGCTGGCGCACACGCTTGTGCTGCGGCGTGTCGCCGGTGCGGGTTTCGATGGTGATGGGAAGCCCCATGTCCCGGACGGGGGCTTCCAGGTTGCGGGCAATGTCCACCGCCAGCGCCTTGAGCGGCGAGACATAGAGCGTGTGGATGCCGCCGCCGCTGCGCGGCTCGGACAGTTCCGCAAGGCTGGGAAGGAATCCCGCCAGCGTCTTGCCGCCGCCGGTGGGCGAGATCAGCAGCACGCTGTCGCCTGCCGCGGCATGCTCCAGCACCGCCAGCTGATGCGGCCGCGGCGCCCAGCCACGCGCGGCGAACCAGGTCTGGATGTGTTGCGGAAGACTCATGGCCCGCAGCTTGACTTGGCCCCCCGTTCAAAGCAACTGACGCCATGTCCGACAGCCACGCTCCGCATGCGCAGCCGATCACCAACCGCTCGGTCCTGACGGTTGCCATCCCGATCATGCTCTCCAATGTCTCGGAGCCCATGATCGGCGTGGTGAACACGGCCGTGATCGGACAACTGCCGGATCCCTACTACATCGGCGCCATTGCCGTGGGCGCGCTGATCTTCTCCTTCATCTTCTGGGGCTTCGGATTCCTCAGGCTTTCGACCGGCGGCCTCTCGGCCCAGGCGACCGGTGCCGGAGACTCGGCCGAGCTCGTCGCCGTGCTGGGGCGTTCGCTGATGATTGCCGCCGTCGCCGGCGTCGCGCTCATCCTGCTGGGACCGGTGATCCGCGACACGGCCTTTGATCTGGTCGGGGGCTCCGCCGAGATCCGCGCCCATGGCGAGACCTATTTCAACTACCGCTTCTTGTCGGCCCCCGCGGCGCTGGCCAACTACTGCGTGATGGGCTGGTTCATCGGCCAGTCCATGCTGCGCCGGATGGGTGCGCGTTTCTCCATGGCCCGCATCCTCGACCGCGACCGGCTGTGGAAGACCATGGCGATGAACGGCGACGTGATGATCCGCACGCTCTGCCTCGTCTTCGCCTTCACCTGGTTCACCGCGCGCGGGGCGAGGGCGGGCGACGTGGTGGTCGCGGCCAATGCGGTGCTGATCAATCTCTTCGAGGTCTCGGCCTATCTGATCGATGGTTTTGCCTATGCCTCGGAAGCCCTCGTCGGCCAGTCGGTCGGCGCACGTCAGCGCGACCGCTTCCGCGCCGCCATCTGGCTCACCTCGGTCTGGGCCATGGTGGTGGGCGTGATCTGCTCCGCCGTCGTCTGGTTCGCAGGTCCTGCGCTCATCGATCTGATGACGGTCAGCCCCGACGTCCGTGCGGCGGCGCGCGAATATCTGCCCTGGGCGGCGATCGCGCCGGTGCTTGGCGTCATCTGCTTCCAGTTCGACGGCATTTTCACCGGCGCCATGGCAACCCGCGACATGCGCAACATGATGATCGTGTCGCTGGCCGTCTTCATGCTGGCCTGGTGGCTTCTCGAAGCGCCCTTCGGCAATCACGGCCTCTGGGCCGCGCTCAACATCTTCTTCGTGGCCCGCGCGCTCACCTTCGCCAGCCGCATGCCGTCGCTCGAACGGCGTGCCTTTGCGTGAGCGCGGCTCAGGCCGACTGGTAGCGCGCGATGGCGGAACGCTCGAGGGCGGCGGTGACCAGCTTGTCGAGCTCCAGCGTGTCGCGCAGGATGGCGAGGAAGCGCAGCTCCTCCCGTCCGACGGCGAGATCGGAAGCCGCCACCTCGACGGCCAGCGCATAGGCGGTCTCGCGCAGCTCGCGCGGCAGGGCCTGCTTGATGAGGCCCAGGATCGCATTCAGCCCCTCGGCCTCCTGCAGGATTTCGCCGGCCTCCTGCGCCACGGTGGTCAGCCGCGTTTCGTCGAAGCCGCGGAACACCGGCAGATGCTTCACCAGCTGCCCGATCTCGGCAAGCTCGATGGGATTGATGCGGCCTTCGACACCCGACATGGTGACCATGGTGTAGATGAGCGCCTGTTCGATGCTGATGGTGCCGGGCATGAAATTCTCCGTCTCTGCCGGGACAACTAGGCGATGGGCGGTGCCTTGTCCAGCTGCGCCGCCGCGCGCACCCTGTCGATCGCCTCCACCAGCCCCATGCGCGCGATCGCCACGCCGGGCGGGAAGGCGGTGGCGAAGCGCGAGGCAAGGCGCGAGTCGAGCACCACGAAGCTGCCGCGGTCGCCGGCGCGGCGGATCAGCCGGCCGAAGGCCTGACGCAGCCTGAGCCGCACCACCATGTCGCCATAGGCATTGCCGCCGAAGGCCTCCTTGCGGGCGCGTTCCAGGATGGTGGGCGTGCCCCAGGGCACGCGGTCAAGCACGATGAGGCGGAGCGAGTCGCCCGGCACGTCGACGCCGTCGCGCACCGCATCGGTGCCCAGCAGGCAGGCATCGCGTTCGGCGCGGAAGAGATCGACAAGCGTGCCCGTGTCCATCGGATCGACGTGCTGCGCATAGAGCGGCAGCCCCGCTTCTGCCAACGGGCGCAGCAGGCGCTTCTGCACCGTGCGCAGCCGCGCGATGGCGGTGAAGAGGCCCAGCGCGCCACCGCCCGCGGCAAGAAACAACTCGCGATAGGCGGCCGCCACCTGGTCCATGTCCTCGCGGTTCACGTCGTTGACGACGATCACCGAACTCGCCCGCGGATAGTCGAAGGGCGAGTCATAGCTTGCGCGCTTCACTGGATAGGGCAGATGCACGGCACCGGTGCGCATCTCGGCATTGGTCCAGTCGTCGGGCACGTCGGGCGGGCGATCCTTGAGCGTGGCCGAGGTGATGACGATGCCGTCGGCCTGTTTCAGCACGGCCAGCGCCAGCGGCTCGGTGGGATCGACCCAGTGCGAATGCAGCCCCACGTCATGTTCGCGGCCGAAGGCCTGCTCGATCGCGAACCATTCGATGAAGAGCGGGTTCTTCTGGTCGAGCAGCCGCGTCAGCATGTCGATCCAGCTGCCGACCATGAGTTCGCCGCGCCGGCGGAGCGAGCGCGACACGGCCTCGATGCGGCCGCGGTCATGGGTCGAGAGTTCCTCGGCTTCGGTATCGAGTTTCTTTGCGAGTGCCGCGGCAAGCCCGGCCATCGGGCGCTTCAGGTCGATGAGGGCCGCAGCCACGTCGCCTGCCGCCTCCGAGAGCCCATCGACCAGGGGCAGGCAGTCGGTCTCCATCGTGTTGCCGCCAGCCTGCTCGGCCCGCGCCAGCACCTGTTGGCGGACCAGCGTCAGGAACAGCTCCATCGGCCCCTCCGGCTGACCGGCCTGCACGCGGCGCGTCCAGCCGGGGCCCGGAAGCATGAGTGCGGCGCGCAGCACCTGCTGCATCAGCGCCTCGGCGGCCTGGTCGTTTTCCACCATGTCGCCGATGCGTTCGGCAAGGCCGCGGCCGCGGCGGCGCTCGCTCTCGGGTCCGCGCAGCCAGCGCCGCAGCTCCACGGTCTCCAGCGCCGTGAGATGGCCCGAGAAGGCCGAGTCCGCCGCATCGAAAAGGTGATGGCCCTCGTCGAAGACGATGCGGCGCAGCCCGCCGGGCGCGGCTTCCTCTTCCTCGGTGGTGGCGACGCCCAGCGCGTGGTCGACGGCCGCCTGATGCAGCACCAGCGCGTGATTGGCGATCACGATGTCGGCGTTGCGCCCGGCGCGCACCGAACGCTCGATGAAGCAGCGGCGGTAATGCGGGCAGGCGGCATAGATGCACTCGCCGCGCCGGTCGGTGAGGCCGAGCGAGGCGGCGGAGACGCCGCGGCTTTCGCCGTCCAGCGCGAGATCGCCGAAGAGGGAGAGGATCCAGGACGGAAAGTCGCCGCCCACCATGTCGCCGTCGCGGGTGAAGCGGGCCCAGCGCGCGATGAGCGCCGCCAGAAGCGCGCTGCGCGGATTGGCCGAGGT
>JAPLOT010000056.1 GCA_026400595.1 Alphaproteobacteria bacterium
AAAAACGAGAACAGACTAGGGCGATCGCCACGGGTGATTGATTTTATTGAAGGAAATGGTGGGTGGTACAGGGATCGAACCTGTGACCCCTACCATGTCAAGGTAGTGCTCTACCGCTGAGCTAACCACCCACGCTTGACCTGAAGTGGCGCTCGTATAGCGGCCCCATGGGGGCGGCGCAAGGGGTGTCAGGCGGCCATCATCCGCTCGACTTCATTGACGAGGTCGCGCAGGTGGAACGGCTTGGACAGGACCTTGGCATCCTTGGGAGCCTTGGAATCCGGATGCAGGGCAACGGCGGCAAAGCCGGTGATGAACATGATCTTCAGCGAGGGATCCAGCTCTGATGCGCGGCGTGCCAGTTCGATGCCGTCCATCTCGGGCATGACGATGTCGGTCAGCAGGAGATCGAAGCTGGTCTGCTTGATTTCCTCGAAGGCGCTGGCGCCCTCCCCGAAGGAGGTCACGTCATGGCCGGCCTTTTCCAGTGCCTTCACAAGGAAACGGCGCATGTCCTCGTCGTCTTCGGCCAGTATGATCTTCGCCATGGTCCTCAATGTAGACAGCTTTCCGGGCCTTTGTGAACCCCGTTGCGCAACTGTTCCAGACTCTAGGTCCGAAGCGGTAAACGCCGTGTGAACCGGCGCTCGCACCTGTGGACAGGAGCGCCGCACTGGGCAATAGTGCTGTCGGACCAGATGCGGATCACATGACGAGCTTCTCAGACAGCGGCCCTGCCCCGTTCGAAATCCTGGCGCCACCGCAATGGCTGGCGCCCGCGGTATTCAACTCGCCGCACAGCGGGCGCATCTACGCCGAGTCCTTCATGCGCCAGTCGCGGCTTTCGCCGCTGTCCCTGCGCAAGTCGGAGGATTGCTACGTCGACGAGCTTTTCAGGGCCTGCATCGACCACGGCGCGCCCATGCTGCGCGCCCATGCGCCGCGCAGCTACATCGATGTGAACCGGGAACCCTATGAACTCGACCCGCGCATGTTCACCGGCGAACTTCCGGGATATGTGAACACCACGTCCCCCCGGGTCGCCGGCGGGCTGGGCACGATCCCCCGCGTGGTCGCCGAAGGCGAGGAAATCTATCGCGGGCGGCTGGATTTCGCGGAGGCCGTGCGGCGCATCGACCAGATCTACGTGCCCTATCACCGCACCCTCTCCGCGCTGCTCGGCGAAGTCATGGCCAAGGCCGGACAGGTGCTGCTGGTCGACTGCCATTCCATGCCGTCAAGCGCCACGCAGCATGTGCTTCCGCCGGGCGAGGACTGCGTCGATATCGTGCTGGGCGATCGCTTCGGCGCATCCTGCGACGAGTCCATCACCGAGCTTGCCGAAGAGCTGTTCATCAGTGCCGGCCTGCGGGTCATCCGCAACAAGCCCTATGCCGGCGGTTTCATCACCCAGAACCACGGAGCGCCGCTGCGCGGCCGGCATGCGCTGCAGATCGAAGTCAACCGCGCGCTCTACATGAACGAGGCGACGCTCGAGAAGACGCGGAACTTCTGGCACTTGCAGGATCTGCTTGGCAGGGTCATTGGCAACTTGCTCGCAGAAGTCGAGCAGCGCTTCGAACCGCAGCGCCTCGCCGCCGAATAAAAAAGGGCCGATGCACCAAGGTGATCGGCCCAAGTCTAGGGAGGAAACGCCCAGGAAGGGCTGCGAGGCATCGCTGCCTCACGGGGGCTATTTGGCAGCGCAACATGACCATTTCAAGAGCAAACTGCAGAATTTTGCACAGGCGGTCAAATTCTGCTGCTGAGCCGCACCACAAAATTCAAGCAAGCAACTGAAATTCATTGTCAAAACGCGAATCCTTGCACTCCTCATGAAGCCATGCAGTTTTTGCAATGATCCAGATGAATTGCTGCAATGCACAATTTCTCGGCACTTGAGCAGGCCCTACGGCTGACATACAGGACCATGGATGACACAGCCCGACTGGACTGACCTTACCCGTTTTGCCGTTGCCCTGGCCCAAGCTTCGGCCAGCGAGATCCTTCCCTTCTTCCGGCGCAACACCGCCGTGGAGGTCAAGGATGGTCCGGTGTGGGACCCGGTCACTGAAGGCGACAGGGCCGGTGAGCGCATCATCCGCCGCATGATCGAGGAACGCTATCCCGATCACGGCATCCATGGCGAGGAATACGGGACGAAGGACGGCCGCTCGGGCTTCACATGGATCCTGGACCCGGTTGACGGGACCCGCTCGTTCGTCTGCGGCATGCCAACCTGGGCCACGCTGATCGGCCTCAGCTATGAAGGCCGGCCTGTGGTCGGGCTGATGAACCAGCCGGTGGTCGGCGACATGTTCTATGGCAGCCCCGAGGGGGCCTGGCACGACTACCGTGGCGCGGTGACCGCCATACGGACCCGCAGCGGCGTTCCCCTGGCGCGCGCCTCGATCGGCACCACGGCACCCGAGCTCTATCGCAGCGCGCGCGACCAGGAGGGCTTCCAGCGCCTGCGCCGTGCGGCCCAGCTCACCCGCTACGGCGGCGACGCATACTTCTTCTGCGTCATGGCAGCGGGCCATCTCGACATTGCGCTGGATGCAGGATTGCAGGCCTATGACATTGCGCCCCTGCTCCCCATCGTTGCCGGCGCCGGCGGCCATGCCGCCGAATGGACGGGCGGCGATCCGGCCAAGGGCGGCCACGTCATTACGGCAGGGTCCGAAGCCTTGCTGCACGAGGCCATGGCCGTCCTGAACGGCTGATTGCGCGCCGCCGCCCCTCTTCTATGATGGGGCTTTACCGGAGCATGCCATGACTTCCCTGAAGAGCTGGGCCGAGAGCGGCCGCCGCCTGATCGATACCGCCATGGGCCGCATTCCCGCCGACATGGTGATCCGCAGGGGCCGCTGGGTGAATGTGCATTCCGGCGAAATCATCGATGACACCGACATCGCCATCGCGGACGGGCGCATCGCCTATGTCGGCCCCGATGCGTCTCATTGCGTCGGCAGGAAGACGGTGGTGATCGCGGCCGATGGACGCTATCTGGTGCCTGGCCTCTGCGACGGCCACATGCACGTCGAAAGCGGAATGGTGACGGTGACCGAATTCGCCCGCGCCGTGATCCCGCATGGCACGACCTCGATGTTCATCGACCCGCACGAGATTGCCAATGTTCTGGGCCTGCCCGGAGTGCGCCTCATGCACGACGAGGCGGCCGGCCTTCCGGTCAACGTCTTCGTGCAGATGCCGAGCTGCGTGCCGAGCGCGCCGGGGCTTGAGACGCCCGGCGCCGAACTCGGCCCCGCCGAGGTCGCGGAGGCCATGGCCTGGCCCAATATCGTCGGACTGGGCGAAATGATGAATTTCCCGGGCGTGATCGCGGGCGATGCGAAGATGCTGTCCGAGATTGCCGCCACGCAGCGTGCCGGCAAGACGGTGGGTGGGCACTATGCCTCGCCTGACCTCGGACTGCCCTTTCATGCCTATGCCGCCGGAGGCCCGGCCGACGACCACGAGGGAACCCGCGCGGAAGATGCCATCGCCCGGGTGCGCCAGGGCATGCGCGCCATGCTCCGGCTGGGCTCGGCGTGGTACGATGTCGCCGCCCAGGTCAAGGCCATCACCGAATCCGGCCTCGAATCCCGCAACTTCATTCTGTGTACGGATGATTCGCATTCGGGGACCCTCGTGAATGACGGCCACATGAACCGGGTGGTGCGCCATGCCATTGCCCAGGGCTTGAAGCCCATCACCGCAATCAAGATGGCGACGCTCAACACGGCCTGCCATTTCGGCCTGGAGCGCGAACTGGGTTCCATTGCGCCGGGCCGCCGCGCCGACCTGTTCCTCACTTCGGACCTGGTGGCACTGCCCATCGAAATGGTCGTGGCCCGGGGCCACGTCATGGCGGAGCATGGCCGGCTGACGGCCGAGATTCCGCCCTTTGCCTACCCGGCAAGCGCCAAGAACACGGTGAAGATGAAGCGCGAACTGGGCGCCGACGATTTCGCCATCCGTGCACCGAAGGGCGCCAACGAGGTGAACGCCCGTGTCATCGGCGTCATCGAGAACCAGGCGCCCACCAGGGCCCTGGAGAAGCGGCTCAAGGTCTCCTCCGGGTTGGTGGATGCCGGCATCGACTCAGGCGTCTGCCAGATCGCGCTGGTCGAGCGCCACAAGGCGACCGGAGGCGTGGTCAACGCCTTCGTGTCGGGGTTCGGCTACAACGTGGACTGCGCGGTGGCCTCGACCGTCGCCCACGACAGCCACCACATGATCGTGGTGGGCACCAACCGCGCCGATATGGCCGAGGCGGCCAACATCCTCAGGCGCGTCGGCGGCGGCGCGGTGGTGGTTAGCAAGGGCCGCCAGCTTGCGCTGGTCGAGCTGCCGATTGCGGGGCTGATGTCGGATGAGCGCGCGGAGATCGTGGCGGCCAAGGCCGATCAGCTGGTCGCCGCCATGAAGGCCTGCGGCTGCACGTTGAACAATGCCTACATGCAGCACTCGCTGCTGGCGCTGGTGGTGATCCCCGAGCTTCGGATCTCCGACCTCGGACTTGTCGATGTCAGAACCTTCCAGAAGGTCGATCTCTTCGTTTGAGGAGTCAGGCAAGACACGAGGCCAGATCAGAGATGAACGGGCCGCCGGGCTCTGACCACTCCGGTCTGAAGGCGTTGGTCGCAAAGGCAAACCCTCGCGACTGACCTGGAAGGATACTGAGATAGGCAAAGCTCCCACCGGTCGATCCAGCGTGGTGCAAACGAAGGTCGGACGAGGCACCTTGCCGGTGATCGACGAACCAGCCCATTGCATAGCGCCACTGCCTGGGCGGGTCGGGGGGCGGACCGATTGGTGTATGCATCGGAGAAGCGGCCCGTGCACTTCGGAAAAGCTGGATCTGCCAGCGCCCGTAGGTGGCAAGGTCGGCAATCGAGCCTGAAACACATCCGGCAGGCCACATGACAGGCAGATCGTCCACACTCCGCCGACCATGCCCTATCGCTTTCCACTTTCCTCCAAGTCCCGACCAGCGATGCTCGAGCGGAGCCGTACCGTCCTGCGGCGGCATGCCAAACTTTGCCGTGGTCATCCCTGCAGGTTCGAACACGAAGCGTCGGACGAGGTCTTTGAATGGCGTGCCTGTCACGCGTTCGGCGATCATCCCGGCCAGACCATACCCCATGTTCGAATAGAGGAAATCCGTACCAGCCCGAAAGGCCGGCCTCCTTCCGAAGACTCCCTTGACCATGCGGCGAGACAATTCAGACGGATCGCCTCCCGCCACCAGATACCTCAACAGCAGCCACTGGGGAGGATTGGTGGCAATGCCGGACCGATGGCTGAGCAGATGAGCCAAGGTAACATCGCCATATGCGAAACCTCGTGCTTCGGGCAGATGATCCAGAAGCTTGTCTTCCCAGCAAAGTCGTCCCTCCGCGACGAGAAAGGAAACCATGGCGCTGGTCATGGACTTTCCAACCGATCCGAAATGCCAGATGTCGTGCACGCCGACGGCTTCAAAACCTCTTCGGCGCTCCCCTGCGACATCCACGTCGAACGCGGCGGTCTCATCAAATTGCACGACGGCTGCCGCAGGCAACTGGTGGCGCGCGCGAAACTGTTCGATCGCTGGCTTCACGTGGCGTCCCGGTGGCAGGGGCCTCTGCAACACGCGGATCGCTCATCCTGGCGAAACCGGGCCTTCGGCAGAAGGGCGCGATGGCACTGCGACTCAATCGTCGCGATAGACCTTCTCGCGGCGCTCATGGCGTTCCTGCGCCTCGATCGACAGCGTGGCGATCGGCCTGGCGTCGAGACGCTTGAGGCTGATCGGCTCGCCCGTCTCTTCGCAATAGCCGTAGGAACCATCCTCGATCCGCTTCAGTGCGGCATCGATCTTCGAGATCAGCTTGCGCTGGCGGTCGCGGGTACGAAGTTCGAGGGAGCGGTCGGTTTCGGAAGATGCGCGGTCGGCAAGGTCGGGCAGCACGTGATTCTCGTCCTGCAGATGCGCGATGGTTTCCTTGCTCTCCTTGAGGATCTCGTCCTTCCAGGCAAGAAGCTTGGCGCGAAAGTACTCGCGCTGCCGTTCATTCATGAACGGTTCGTCCTCGCTGGGTTTGTAGTCGTCGTCGACTTCGACAGCCATCGGCAAACTCTCTGTGAACCCTCTCGTGGCGCGGGCTTATAGCCGCCCCGCAAGCCTTCCACAATAGGCCAGAAAACTTGCCGCGGCGGTCAGCTTCCTGTGTCTAAAAGCCTGATTCGGCAAAGCTTTCGTGACAGCTTCCCGGCGCTGTACGAAACTGGCAAGAAGCCTCTGGATTCGAGTGGGACAATACGATGCGCTTCGAAGGTACCAGTGACTATGTGGCCACCGACGACCTGCGGACCGCGGTCAACGCCGCGATCGTTCTCGAGCGGCCACTGCTGGTGAAGGGCGAGCCCGGGACCGGAAAGACGGTGCTTGCCCGCGAGATCGCCAGGGCGCTCGGCACGCCGATGATCGAATGGAACATCAAGTCGACCACCAAGGCACAGCAGGGCCTTTACGAATATGACGCGGTCGCGCGCCTGCGCGACTCGCAGCTTGGCGACACCCGTGTCCACGACATCTCAAACTACATTCGCCAGGGAAAACTGTGGGAGGCCTTCACCCACCCGCAAAGGCCGGTGCTGCTCATTGACGAAATCGACAAGGCGGACATCGAGTTTCCCAACGACCTTCTGCAGGAGCTCGACCGCATGGAGTTCCATGTCTACGAGACCGGCCAGACGGTGAAGGCCGAGCGGCGGCCCATCGTCCTCATCACGTCCAACAACGAGAAGGAGCTGCCCGACGCCTTTCTGCGCCGCTGCTTCTTTCACTACATCAAGTTCCCCGATGCCGAGACCATGCAGCAGATCGTCGACGTGCATTTTCCGGGAATCAAGAAGAGGCTGGTGAACGAGGCGCTGTCGATCTTCTTCGAGATCCGGGAGGTTCCGGGCCTGAAGAAGAAGCCCTCGACGTCCGAGCTGCTGGATTGGCTGAAGCTGCTGCTGAACGAGGACATCAGCCCCGAAACGCTGCGCGAACGCGATCCGCGCAAGCTCATCCCGCCGCTGCACGGCGCCCTGCTGAAGAACGAGCAGGACGTCATGCTGTTCGAGCGACTCGCCTTCATGACCCGGCGCGAGCAGCGCTGAGATGATCAACCGCCGCGGACAGCTGGCCGCCGCATTCCTGCCTATTGCATCTGCTGCCGCAGAGGAGGACGACATGGAAACCGAACTGCACCGTGCGGCCAAGGCCAATGATGCGGCCCGCGTCGCAACGCTGATCGCCACCGGCGCGAAAATCGATGCCCGCGACAAGGCCCAGCGTACGCCGCTGCTGGCGGCCACCCGCGCCAATGCCATCGACGCCGCTCGCCTGCTGATCGAGGCGGGTGCCAATGTGAACGCCAAGGACAATATCCGCGACACGCCCTTCCTCTATGCCGGTGCCGAGGGCCGCCTCGAGATCCTGCGAATGACCCTGGGGGCCGGCGCAAATCTCAAGGACACCAACCGCTACGGCGGCAATGCCCTGATCCCGGCCTGCCACCACGGCCACCCCGAGACGGTGCGCGAACTGCTCAAGACAGACATCGACATCGACCACATCAATCGACTGAACTGGACGGCACTTCTGGAAACCATCATCCTGTCGGACGGCGGGCCTACGCATCAGGACATCCTCGCGCAGCTGATTGCTGCCGGAGCCAACGTCAACATCGCGGATGGCGACGGCGTCTCGCCGCTCGCCCATGCGAAGCAGCGTGGCTACGCCGAGATGGTCGCAATGCTGGAACGAGCCGGAGCGCACTAGGCAGCTCCGGCTCCACGTGTCCGTCGGCCGCAGGTGTCAGAATTTTCCGACCGACCAGAACAGCGTCTCGCCATTTGAGTCATTGACGCCATCATTGTCGGTCACTGCGAAGCCTTCGCCTGAGGCGTCGATGGTAAAGCCCTCGACCTTCTCGAGCGCATAGCCCCCCGTGGTCAAGAGATCAGGCAGCAGGTCGCGCACCAGCTCCTTGTTCACCACCGGCAGGGTCTTGCCGATCTCTCCCGGCACCATCTGCGCCTTCGGAATCCGATACAGCTTCTTCGTCTTCGCCGCAGCACCGATCTGGTTGTCGCGTTCGATGACGTAAATGAAGTCTCCATTGGCTACGATCTCTGACAGGCCGATCCAGCCTTCTTCGCCCTTGTCGAGCGGATAGTGCACTGCGCCCCAGGTCTTGTCCTTGGGCTTGTAGGACAGAAGCTTCACCATGCCTTCCTGGTCATCGGCCCATTCGCGCTGTACCGCCATCCAAAGAACCAGATCATCGCCGGAGCCGGTGAAGGTGATACCCTCGAAACCGAAGCGGGTCGCACCACGCAGCAGTTCATCCGGCAGGCCGATGGATTGATCGATCTCGCCCTTGTCGTCCACATGGAGGATGCCGTGTGGAATCATCTGATCGCCACGGCCTTCGGAGGCAAGCCAGAAACCGCCTTCTCCGTCCGCCGCAATGCCTTCGAGATCGAGCATCTGGGCGGCATCGCCGTTTCGCGTAACAGGCAATGCCGTTGTGATGACGGCAGGTTTTCTGGTGGCGTCAATCGTGAAGATGGTGGGCTGCCCGCCATAGAAGGAGTCGTTCACGGCATAGAGCGTGCCGGGTTTGGCCGGATCGGCCGCGAGACCTGACAAGGCACCCCAGCCGATCGGCAGCCCCTTGTCGTCTCGGACAGACATGATGGTCGGATATGACGGTGCGCCCTCTGCCAGCTCATAGATGGTGACATGCGAGCGCACCCCACCATCCTCGACGAGATCGACCTCGTTTGCCACGGCGATCAGATTGCGCGAGGGAATGGCGATGATGCCTTCAGGGCTCAGACCCGAGGGCAGCAACTGCAGGAACTCCGGTGCCGTGCCCCTGTCCTCATAGACTGCAACCACTGAACCACGCTCAGACAGGATGAAGATGTAGTCCGTGTCTCCAAACGTCTTGACCTCGGCTCCTTCCGGTTCGTTGCCCTTGGAGTTGCGGCGATCAGGATAGTGGCCATGCATGGCGATCTGGTGCTCAAGGTCAGAGCCGGCCTCGAACAGGACCTCGCCCTTCTTGTTGAAGATCGTGAAGCCGCGCGATCCGCCGTCATAGTCGCCCTCATTGGCGACAACCAGCCGGTCTGCATCAAGCCACTGAACCGCATCCGGCTCGCGCAGCTGGCCCTTCTTCTCGCCGGTGAAGCGCAAGGCGCCATCGCGCTTGGTGTCGATTCCCGCTAGATCGACCCCACCGGCACTGAAGTGACTGACGACCTTTCCGTCCGCCCCAAGGATGACGATGTGGTTGTTTTCCTGCAAGGTGACAGCTATCTCGTTGTTGGCGTTGATGTCCACGAACTCGGGTTCCGGATCATCTCCCGCCACCGAAGCGAGTCCGGTAACCTCCGCCACGATCCTCGAACCGCAATCGGGCAAGCCGTCTCTCAGCTGGAAGATCTGCACATTGCCAGCGGGCAGCTGCGGGATCTTGCCATCATTCAGGTCTTCGTCGCGCTCGTTCTCGATGGCAACGGCGACAAGCTTGCCGTCGGGAGAGATCGCGACGGAGTCAGGCTGGCCGCCCAGATCGCAGGACTGTACCACGGACTTGCCTGCAACATCGATCGCGAGCAGCGATCCGGATGGTTCGGTCTTGCTCTTCGATGTGTTGAGCGCCACCAGCGCGAACTTGCCGACTGCCGATACCGAGGTCGGCTCGCCCGCAAGCGCGATCGAACCGCCGGACTTCGGCGCCCTCGGATCGGATATGTCGATGATACCGATACGCTTGCCCGGACTGTCGGAAAACAGGAGCGAGAGACCATCCGGCGTCGCAGTGATGATCTCGGCCGAGGTCTCGGACTTCGGATCCACGCCATCCGGCAGCGTCAGGGCGACGGGAAAGGAGGAAATACGATTGAAAACAGGCTTCGCCATCGCCTCCACCGGCGCCATCATGGAGAGCAAACCCACGCCAGCCGCAAGCAAATTCCGTCTCATCATCCCACCTCGCATGTTTGGACCATGGAGCGGTGATGAAGTGCTCATATGACGATGAAGTGACAGCCGCACTAACGGTCCTTGCGGCTCATCCAGCGGATGGCATGGGGCACGAACCAGGCGTTGCCCCGATAGAGGAAGCGCGTCTCGAGCGGCCGGTCGAATACGCTCTCGCCGCCCTTCTGCCCGAGAATGCGCCGGGCCAGCTTCTGCCCGAAGAGCGTTCCCATCGGCACACCGGCGAAGCAATAGCCGCCGGCGAAGTGGACGCCATCCTGCACGCCGATTCGCGGGTTGATGTCGAAGGTGCCGCTGCAGCGGCCGGTCCACACGTGATCGAATCGCAGGTCACTGAGATCGGGGAAGATGCGCAGCAGCCGTTGCTGCAGGCGTTCGGCCATGACACGCAGATCTGCGTCGATCTCGCCGGTAAGGCCCCCGAAGACGATACGCGTCGGATCGCCCGGTGCACGGCGCATCCAGTCGACGTTGAAGTTCCAGTCGATGAAGGTGCGGTCGCCTGGCAGCAACGACGCGACGCGATTCTCGCCGAGCGGTGCCGTGACCGCCTGGTAGGCTTGGAACGGAAGAAGGCGCCGCATCAGCCATGGCCAGGCTGAGCCGCCATAGCCATTGGTGGCGAAGATGAGATCACGCGCCTCAACGCGCGCACCCTTGAGGAAGACGGTGAAGCCCCTGGGTTCCCGGCGAAATCCGAGAACGGGGGCATGTGCGCAGACCTGTACGCCGGCCGTGCGGGCCGCTTCCAGCAGCCCCTGGTGATAGAGTCCGGGATGAAGTCCCGCGTGATCAGGTATACGGACACCGCCAAAGTAGTGGTCCGTGGCAATCTCGTTGCGCTGAAGGTCGCGCGTCACCGTCTCGAAGGGTTCGCCGAGATGCATCTCGCGCAGGGCAAACTCGCGCGCCATGGCCTCATGCATGGCCGAAGACGTGGCGAGCAGCAGCCGGCCCTGTTGGCGGTAGTGGCAGTCGATCTTCTCCCGCTCCACCGCCTCCTTGACGGCCATGAAGGCATCCATCAGTTCGCCATAGACGCGCTTCGCCTGATCAAGACCCTCGGCTTCCATGATCTCGCCGAAACTGTGCTTCAGCGTTCGCCCGACATAGCCGGCGTTGCGCGTGCTGGCACCGTGGCCGGGCTCGCGCGCCTCAAGCACCGTCACCTTACGGCCACCGCGTGCCAGATGCAGGGCCGCCACCAGTCCGGTCATGCCGGAACCGACGATGGCCACATCGGTCTCGCGCGGCGGAACACCTGGTGCGGCTTCCTCGCGTGGGGCCGCTCGCCACCAGAAGGGATCGAAGGAGGCGTTGGAACTGAGTGCCTGGCTTCCGTAGGCCAACTCAGGCCGCCTTCCGTCTGGCTCGGGCTTCGTCCAGTCGGTCGCGCAGCTGCATCTGCCAATAGCCGAGCTGAACGGCGACACGCCCCAGAGGACCCCCCGTCCAGTCCGGCGCGAAGGGCAGGAAGCGGCGGTACTCGTCGTCCCTTGCGGCGATGGCACGCGAGATGAGTATGCCGCCCATGGCCGTCGTGTTCATGCCGTGGCCGCCAAAGGCGGTGGCCCACCATTGCCCCTGGCCGTCGGTGCCGATCAGCGGCATGAAGTGGCGCGCATAGCCCATGATGCCGCTCCAGGCGAAGTCGATGCGCGGATTGCCGAGCTGCGGATAGACCGAAACCATGTCGCGCTGCAGGCGCGAGGCGAGCCGCAACGGCTCCGACACGCGCGTGGTGATGGCGCCGCCCCACAGGAGGCGCCCTTCGTCGACGAGGCGGTAGTAGTTGCCGGCCCGGCGGGAATCGGAAATCGCGTTGCGGGTCCTAATCGCATCCTGGACGAGCGGCTCGGTGACGGCGACATAGGTGGCGACCGGAAGAATGGCGCGTCCGACGGGACGATGGATGGCGCGGTCGATAGCCGAAACGCAATAGACCACATCGCGGCAACGCAGCGCGCCGCCGGGCGTGGAGACCATCCAGCCTGTGGACGCCTTCTCGACTGACTGGGCTCGGGTATTCTCGAAGATCAGCGCTCCGGCCGCCTCGCTCTTCGCCGCGATCATCAGGGCATAGCGCAAGGGATGCATGTGAAAAGCGGAAGGGTCGAAGGATCCCTGGAAGTACCGAGCCGTGTCGAGCAGCCTGCGAACGTCGGCCACATCGAGGAATTGCAGCTCCTGTCCATAGTCGCGGGCCATAGCGGCAATGCCGGCCTGCTTCTCCGCTGCGTTGTCGTAGCGGATGGCGCCAAGCCAGCCGTCTCCCATGCGGATTGTCGGGTCGGAATCGGCAATCTCCCGCCGCACGAATTCGGTGCCGAACTGTGACAGGCGATAAAGCGCCCGGGCGGCCTCGAGGCCTACCCGTCCTGCCACCTTGTCCATCCCCTCGGCAAAGCCATTGGAGACAAAGCCGCCGTTCCGTCCCGAGGCGGCCCCGGCGAGCCGGTGGCTTTCGAGAAGCGCGACCGAGCGCCCGCGCCGGGCCAGCTCCAGCGCTGTCGTCAGGCCCGCAAGGCCACCACCGATGACGCAGACCTCGGCCTCCACCGTGCCGGACAGGCCGGGCCTGGAATGGCCCCGGTTGGCAGTGGCTTCGTACCAGGTGGCCCGGGACGGGTCGGAATCGCTCTTCATTCAGCCAGCTTAAACCGCCAGTTGCCGGAAGCCCACGCCTTCGGCATAAGAGCCCCCATGCATTTCTCGTCTGGCAAGCAATTCCGCGACTGGCCCCAGAAGGCCGTGACCATCTTCGGCATGTCCGGAGTGGGCAAGACCACGCTTGCCCATATGCTGCAGGAGTCAAGCTGGTTTCACTATTCGGTCGATTATCGCATCGGCACCCGTTACATGGGCGAGCATATCGTCGACAACTTCAAGCGCGAGGCGATGCGGGTGCCGTTCCTGCGCGACCTTCTGCTGTCGGACTCCATCCACATCAACTCGAACATCACCTTCGAGAACCTGTCGCCCCTGTCGACCTATCTGGGAAAGCCTGGCAATCCGGCCAAGGGCGGCATTTCCTTCGCAGAGTACAAGACCCGGCAGGGACAGCATTGCGAAGCGGAGATCCAGGCACTCAAGGACGTTCCCAGCTTCATCGGCAAGGCGCGCGACATTTATCAGTATACGAACTTTGTCTGCGATTCGGGCGGCAGCCTCTGCGAGGTCGTCGATCCGTCGAATCCGCAGGACCCTGTCCTGAGGCACCTCGGGGACAACACCCTCCTTCTCTACATCGAGGGCACGCCCGAGCACACCCGCATGCTGGTCGAACGTTTCCGCCGCCACCCCAAGCCGATGTACTATAATCCGGCATTCCTCGACGCGAAGTGGCATGAGTACAAGACGCTGCACCGGATCGTCGACGACAACGACGTGGACCCCGATGGCTTTGCCGTCTGGGGCTTCGAGCAACTGCTTCACCACCGCATACCGCTCTACAAGGCCATTGCGCAGAACTTCGGCTACACGGTCCGAATGCGGGACATCCCGAATGTCCAGACCGAAGCCCAGTTCATTGACCTCGTGTCATCCGCAATCGACCAACGCTAGAGACCTCCATGCCCATCCGCATTCCAAACGATCTGCCCGCCCGCCGCACGCTCGAACAGGAGGGCGTGATGGTGATGACCGAGGCGACCGCCGCCCGGCAGGACATCCGCCCGCTGCAGATCGGCCTCCTCAACCTGATGCCCAACAAGATCAAGACCGAGACGCAGTTCGCGCGGCTCATCGGCGCTACTCCGCTTCAGGTCGAGCTGACGCTGGTCAAGATCACCAGCCACACACCGAAGAATACGTCCGCCGAGCACATGCTGGCCTTCTACGAAGACTGGGAGGACGTGCGCGCCCGCAAGTTCGACGGCTTCATCGTGACAGGCGCGCCAGTCGAATTGCTCGACTTCGAAGACGTCACCTATTGGGACGAGCTGAGCCGCATCTTTGACTGGACCCAGACGCATGTGCATTCCTCGATGAACATCTGCTGGGGGGCGCAAGCGGCGCTCTATCACTTCCACAAGGTGCCGAAGCACGCGCTGTCAAGGAAGGCCTTTGGCGTCTACCGCCACCGCAATCTCAATCCGGCTTCGCCTTTCCTGCGCGGCTTTTCGGACGACTTCTCGATTCCGGTATCGCGCTGGACCGAGAACCATCGTACCGATCTTCCGGAGGACCGCGGTCTCGAAGTGCTGATGGAGTCGGACGAGGCGGGCCTCTGCCTCATCAATGATCCAGCGCACCAGTCGCTGTATATGTTCAATCACATCGAATACGACACGGGCTCGCTGGGCGACGAATATGCCCGCGACACGGCGGCGGGAAAGCCGATCGAGATTCCGGCCAACTACTTCCCGAAGAATGATCCTGGCCTGCCGCCAGAGAACCGTTGGCGCAGCCACGCGCACCTGCTCTTCGGCAACTGGATCAACGCGGTCTACCAGTCGACGCCCTTCGACGTGAAGGACATTGGCCGCTAGCCGACTTCCGCAAGCGCTGCCAGCTGGTCAGCACAGATGCCCCAGCCCTTGGTGAAGCCCATGTCCTCGTGCTGCTTCATCGCCTCGGCCGTCCAGTGGCGGGCCGAGGCGGTATAGCGCGTGCCTTCGCCCTCCGGCGCAATCTCCCAGATGCCGACCATGAAGGGGCCCCGTGGCCGCCAGCGGCTGTCCAAGGCGTCTGTCGTGACGAAGCGCCGGCCTGGGGTCACCTCGAGAAAAATGCCTTCATGCGGCATTTCCTCTCCATTGGGCCCAAGCATGATCATGGCGCTGCGACCGCCGGGACGCCAATCCTGTTCGATGACCTCCACCATCCAGGGCTTGGGACACCACCACTCCGTCAGGCGTTCGGTCATGATCTGCCAGACCCTGGCAGGCGGCGCATCGATATAGCGGGTCACCGAAAGCTCGAGTGCGTCGGCTGAGGTTCTATCCATCTAGCGGTCACCACGCTGTGTGACTTCGAGAACCGGCACGAACCCACCGAAGATCATGCGCTTGCCGTCGAAGGGCATGGGGTTCTTCACGGGATCGAAGCGGGCATCGGTCTTCATTGCCTCGGTCATCCGCGCCATGGCGGAATCGCGCGCCGCCTTGTCCGGCCATTCGATCCACGACAGGACAACGGTTTCGTCGTCCTTTGCCTCAACCGCACGGCGGAAGTCGGTGTGCTTGCCGACCGGCACGTCATCGCCCCAGCATTCCATCATCCGCAGCGCACCCTGCTCCAGGAAGTAGCTGCCGAAACTCTTCGCAAAGGCAATGTACTTCTCCTTGTGCGCGGTCGGCACTGCGGCGACAAAGCCATCGATGTAACTCATGACCGTTCTTCCTTTCCAACTGACAAACTCTCGTCTTCCATTCCTGTTCCATGGCGGCCCATGCTCTCATCGGCCGGCGGCGACACCGCACGCCCTGCGCAATCGTCCGCGGCAGCCAGATCCTCGCAGGTCCTTCCGAAAAGGAGTTTCACATATCGAATGAGGTGATCGACGCTCTCGATCGCGACGGAAGGCCCGGATCTGGCCTTGGCCAGGATGAAGGCGCCCTGCAGGACCGCCTGGGTGTGGAGCGCCAGCGAGCGCGGATCGATGTGGCACACGGGAGGATGGATCGTGATCGCCGCAGCGATATCGGATTCGAGCTTGGCGGCATGGCTGCTGATGCTGCGGTCGCAAGCCTCGCGAATGGCCGGCGCCGTCTCGAACACCTCCTGCACCATGGTGCCTGCCAGGCAAGTGAATTCGGGAACCGTGCCCTGCAGGATCTGGCGGCGGAATTCGAGATAGCCGATCACGCGGTCCAGGGGATCGGAACGCGTGTGATAGGGCGCGGCGGCAAAGAAGGCGCTGGTGACATCGGACCAGTGCTGCGCTGCCGCAACGCCGAGATCGTCCTTGCTCTTGAAATGGTGGAAGAAGGCCCCCTTCGTCACGCCAGCCCTGGCGCAAAGATCATCGACCGTCGTCGCACAGTATCCCCTGATACGGATCTCCGACATGGCGGCCTCAAGCAGCTTCAGTCTGGCATTGGGCTTTGGGGTGGACGCTGTCATGCGAACTCCAATAGAGAGATTTATATACCAACTAGTTGGTATGTTGTCAAGACGTTCTTCCATATAAGTGCCAAGTCCAGCGCCGGTTCAGCGCATGGACTATCTGCCGCGAGTGCGTAGACTTCCCTCAGCCGGAACAGTGGAACGTAAACAGCATGTTTGAGCTACTCCTTCTCCGCCACGCCAAGTCCAGCTGGGCCGAGTCCGGGCAGAACGACACGGACCGGCCCCTCAACGACAGGGGCAGAGAGGCAGCCAGGCTCATGGGCCGGACCATCGCCGCGCAGGGCATGCTGCCCGGACGCGTGCTCTGCTC
>JAPLOT010000494.1 GCA_026400595.1 Alphaproteobacteria bacterium
GGAGCGTTTCCGGTCCACCCCAGGCATCCAGGTAGGGCAGCAGGTCTTCCACCGTCGGCTGTACGCCGTTGAAGTAGGTGAACTCGTTCGCGGTTCCGTTGCGGCCGCCTTCCGCACCGGTGCCGTTGTCGCCCGCCACGAAGATTACCAGCGTGTTGTCCAGTTCACCCGTCGCACGAACGGCTTCGATGACTCGGCCGATCTCGTGATCGGTGTATTCCAGAAAGCCTGCGTGGACTTCCGCCTGCCGGGCGTAGAGGCGCTTTTCGTCCGCGGTCAGGCTGTCCCAGGCCGGAATCGGATCCGGACGGGGCGCCAGCTTTGTGCCTTGAGGAACGAGACCGAGGGCGATCTGGCGCGCCAGACTCTTCTCGCGCATCACATCCCAGCCTTCATCGAACGCGCCCTTCCACCGTTGAGACCATTCTTCAGGCGGTTGATGCGGGGCCCGTACGGCGCCCGGCGCGAAGTACAGGAAGAAGGGCCGATCGGGCGTCATGGTCTGCTGGAAGCTGATCCAGTTCACGGCCTGATTTGCCATGTCCGTCATGAAATTGTAGCCGGGCGTCTTCGGCGGCTGGATGCGGTTGGTTCCATCGATGATCGCGGGTGACCAGTGATTGGTCGAGAAACCAATGAAGCCATAGAATTTCTCAAAGCCCTGGCCAGTGGGCCAGAGGTAGAAAGGCCCAGACACGCTTGTTTCCCAGGGCGGTGTCTGGTGCCATTTGCCGAAGGCTGCCGTATTGTAACCGTTCAGCCGCAGAATTTCTGCGATGGATGCCGTTTCGAGTGGAATGCGGGTCGTGTTGCCCGGGAACGCAGTGCCCGCTTCCGCGATGCCCCCCATGTTCACGGCATGATGATTGTGCCCGCTCAGCATCGAGGCGCGGGTCGGGGAGCAGGTCGCCTGGGTGTGGAAATTGGCGAACGATACCCCCTCCTTTGCCATCCGGTCGAAACTTGGCGTCCGAACCGGTCCGCCAAACGCACTTGTTCCTCCGAAGCCGAGGTCGTCTATCAGGATCAGCAGCACATTGGGTGCATTCTCAGGCGCAGTGACAGTGAAGAACGGTGGCGGCGTCGCGTCCCGCGCATCGAGGATCGTGGAAGCCTTCCGGACCGGCTCCGGCAAGGGAAGGACTGAGCGGCCAGGCTCGGCGGCGGCGGAAGTCGTGCAGGGCCATCCGAAAATGGAAAGAGCCGTCAGTGCCGCGAGACCGAAAGCCAAGGCACCAGACTGGTGTTTCGCTCTGACGGATCCCGATTTCAACGCCCGATGGTCCGATCTGGCCAAGTCTGCTCTCCTCCTCCGCTGTTGGATCTTCCGGTCGACTTCAGAGAAAGCGCCAACGCCCTGGCGTTCGCGCACTAGAAGCTGAACACGCCGCCGAAGACCACGCCTTGCTGTGTCAGATCCCACTCAAACCCATCGTTCTCGTAGTCAACGCCGATGGCTCTGTAGCCAAGAACGGTCGAGAACTTCTCGGTCCACTGATACCCAAGTCCGCCCATCACATCCCAGGTGAGATCGGATCCGACACCCGCACCACCAATCATGCCCCATCCGGTGAAGTAAAGCGGCGATCCCGTCTCGATGCGCGTCTTCATGCCGATCATGGGATCGACCCAGGTATCACCATCAGTACCACTGAGGGCCTTGCGTACTTCCAGCTCGAGCGGGCCAGTGCCACTGAGCCTCAGCTTGACCGAGGCGTCGACATCGACATGCCAAATGCGTGCACCCGCCATCAGGTCGAGCGTCATCTGATCGCTGTCCACGGCTCGCCATTGCCCCATGAGCGTTCCAATGAATTCCTGGACACCGAGCGAGGCATCGAGCTGGCCTTTGATCGACGGAAACGGAAGGTCGGGGGGCAGAACATCGCGATCGACACTGAATACGCGACTGCGCGACTCATCGGCACTGAGATCGGCATAGAAGGCATCAACGAAGACACCCCACGTCCCGTTGTGAGCCTCGGCCACGCCCATGCCCGCAAAGTCGAGATAGTCGAAAACGTCGGACATGGGCAAATCGATTTCGACCGTTTGGCGGCCGAAGAGACCAACATCGCCCTTGATCCCAACGCCCCAGACATACGGGGCCACGGTGAACTGCCACTGGCTTGTGTCCGGCATGGGCGCCAGGTCAGCGGCATGAACAGGTGCCATGCCCTGCACGGCCAGTAAGAGAGTTGCAGCAGAAATTGCCTTGTTTCTAAATGACTTCATCGGTGAAGGCCCCCACTTTCAATCCCCATTGTCCTATGTTTACGACAACCGCCGCAAGCGGTTCATCCTTGGAGCAAAGCGAATCTGCGCCTGCCTATCGCTTTAGCCTGATTCTCAGGCCACTCAGGTCGACCGAGGCCTTGAACCCGATCTGCTTGCCGGAGACCTCAAGTTCAACGCCTCTGGAATTGCGTAGCCGCGCCACTGCGCCGCCACCGGCGGCGGCAAGACCCGCGCCAATGGCCGTATAATTGCCCCGGATGTCATTGGCCTGACGGAGATTCCGAACACGCCCCACGAAGTCAGCGGAAGATGCACCGATGGTGGCGCCAAGGCTCACGCCGCCCAGGCTCAACGGGTATCGCCTGCCCTTGAAGAAGAGCGTACCGCTTCCACTGCCGAATCCAAGGATGAAGCCCGCCCTGACGATGCGGAACTCGATGCGGCCGGAAGCTGCGGATGCAGATGGAACGCGGAAACTGCCCACCGCCACCGGCGCCAAGGCCAAGGTGACGATGGTTCGCAGCGCGCGGCGCCGGGATTTACTGATAAGCACATCAGTGCCTTGCTTGTCATCACGGACTCTGGAAACCATTGACGCCTCCCTTTGGCCAGATGCAGAGGTTTTACCGGGAAGAACAGGCCCGCAACGAACGCCTGGTCCGTCGCCTGCGTGGTCCTTGCGATTGACGGCCTGCCGCCCCAAGTGCACAGGCTAACTGCGAGAATCTGCAAAGTCTGTGCAGAATTCCGCAATGTTGGAGACGGCATCATGGCCTGGCCGCGTGATCTTGACGTGTTCTGTTCTGCCGGATGGCTATCCGAGACCACTGAGCAGTTCAGGGACGCGGTCCTAAGCCGTTGTATTGTCAGGGAGTACAAGCGAAACGACAGCGTCTATCGGACCGGAGACGATGCCGGAGGCTTGTTTGGCCTCGTCAGTGGGGGCGTTGCCGTTGAAGTCACGCCAGAGGATCGCGATCCCTATCTCGGCCTGTTTGCCCGCCCCGGATTCTGGATCGGCGAGTATACGCTGATCACACGGCGCCCGCGCGTCATCGGACTGCGCGTGACGCTGGACAGTGTCTTGGCCCATCTTCCGCTGGCGCAGTGGGACAGCATCGTGGCAGCTGACCCCGCGGCCTGGCGATGGCTTGCGATGCTGCCGCTGCGCAATGAAATGAAGCTGTTCGCAATCGCGGATGCTTTGCTTGTCCCCCGTGCACCGGCAAGAGTCGCCGCGATGCTGCTGGTATTGGCGAGTGCCGAACAGCATATGGCACCGCCAGCCGAGATCGTCGTCGAAATCGGCCATGAGGAGATCGCGCGGATCACCAACCTGTCGCGATCAAGCGTGGGGCGAATACTCGACGATTTCGCACAGCGGGGTCTGATCGCCTACAAGTATCGACGCCTCAGGATCATCAGTCTCAGCGGGCTTCAGGCTGCTCGATCTTCGCATTGAGTCGAAATCGACGGAACAAGCCCCATCGGCAGTGTTCAAGCGACAGCTTGAAAACCGGCGAATGACGGTCGGACGCCAACCCCGAATTGACGACCTGGTTGAGACAACTGCATTTCATTGCGGGGATAGCCGCCGTGAGGACGGAGCCAACTCTTTGAACAGGAGTTGATGACGCCCCCTCCGTGTACGGCCGAATTGCCATTGGTACGTCATAACCTCGTGGTTTCCGGTATTGGCCGACACTGTTGCAAAAAGTGTTTTGACTTCCCGACGCGCAGTATTGGTTCAAAAAGCCAAGCTGTCGTGCGTGAATGTATCGTGAGACGCACTATTCGGGATTTTTTTGTTGCGCACGCTGTTTGCAGCTATTGCAGCAGGGGTCCGCACAGAAATCGAATTCGTGGGGAACTTCATTCAGCGTTCAGCGCGTTTGACCGAAATCGAGAGAGGTAACATACTGCCACCTCAGGGTTGCCGCTATCCCCGCGACTGAACACAGGGGCCGCAGCAGCACTCGAAGCGCAGACCT
>JAPLOT010000390.1 GCA_026400595.1 Alphaproteobacteria bacterium
GTGCGCTTGGCGCCCTGGGCGTCCATGCCGCGGCCCCACCAGACGGGCTCGCCCTCGAGGCCCAACAGCACGGCCTGGTGCACGTAGAAACTCCAGCCGTCATATCCGGTGAGCCAGGACATGTTGGACGGGTCCGAGACGATGATGAGGTCGATCCCCCGCTCCGCCATGGCAGCCCGCGTCTTGGCGATGCGGCGATCATATTCGGCGCGGGGAAAATGCAGCGTGGCCTGGGACATGGAAACTCCTTGCTCTGGGGGCGCAGTCTGATCGCTGGGCGGGCACGAGGCAAGATGCCGGAGAGGCAGGCGGCCATGCGTTCCCGCGATGCGGTTTTGCGGATTGCCGAAGCGCCCGCCAGCGGCTAGCCAAGGGCCATGAGCAGGGATTTCGACATCATCGTCATCGGCGCCGGCATCGCCGGCGCCTCGGTCGCGGCCCATCTTGCCGAGACCCGCAGGGTTGCCATCCTGGAGATGGAGGAGCGGCCCGGCTATCACACCACCGGGCGCTCGGCCTCGACCTATGAGCCGAACTACGGGCCGGCCCCCATCCGGGCGCTGACGCGGGCTTCGCGCAAGGCCTTCGACCAGGGCCACTACCTCACGCCGCGCGAGACCCTCTTCCTGATGGCCGAGGGGCAGGACGATAGTTTCGCCGCGCTGATGGCCGCACAGCAGGGCATGCTGGAGATTGCCGTCAGCGCGGCGCTGGGCAAGCATCCGCTGCTGCGCGCGGACTATGCGCGGCGCGCCGTGCTCGATCCCGCCACGGCGGACATCGACGTGGACCTGCTGCACCAGACCTTCCTCAGGCAGTTCAAATCGCGCGGCGGTGTCCTGCATTGCGCGAAGGGCGTCATCGCGCTGGCGCATGAGGGCGGCTGGACGGTGACGGCGGGCGGCGAGACGTTCCGCGCCGAGGTGATCGTCAATGCCGCCGGTGCCTGGGGCGATCGCGTGGCGGAACTTGCCGGGCTGACGCCCATCGGACTTCAGCCAAAGCGGCGCTCCATCGCGGTGGTGCCGGGTCCCGATGGCCACAAGGTGATGGACTGGCCGCTGATCGGCGACGTGGGCGAGACCTGGTACTGCAAGCCGCAGGGCGGCAAGCTCATCGTCTCGCCGGCCGATGCGACGCCGGTCGATCCGCATGACGCCTATGCCGACGACATGGCGCTGGCCGAGGGCATCGACCGCTTCCAGCAGGCCGTGACCTTCGAAGTGACCCGCGTCGATCACACCTGGGGTGGACTGCGCAGCTTCGCGCCCGACGGCACGCCGGTGGTGGGATTCGATCCGCAGGCGGAGGGATTCTTCTGGCTCATCGGCCAGGGCGGCTACGGCATCCAGACTTCGCCGGCGCTGTCGCACCTTGCCGCCGCGATGGTGAAGGGCGAAGCCGTGCCGGGTTACATTGCCGATGAGGGGCTGGTCGCGCGCGACCTGTCGCCTGCGCGCTTCGCGCAGTGAGGATCACTGATCCCTGTTTCACGTCGCGCGTCGGATCTGCGTCTGGAGGTGGAGACGCAGCGTTGTCCGGGCCTGAGCAGGTCCGTATTCATGCCGAGGCAGCCTTTTCCGCCTGCCTCAAGCGCTGCCCCTGGAAAATCGCTCAAGTGCTGCAGAATCGATGATCGTCAAGGCCTGGTAGCCCAGTTGCAGCCAGCCTTGTCTCGCGAATTTCTGGAGTGTCCGGTTCACCCGGTCGCGTGAGGAATTACTCATCTGGGCGATCATTGCCTGGGAAAGGCGAAGGACGGCGGGAGAATGTGCTCCGCCTGCCAACCGCGCCAGGACAGCGGCAATGCGGCGTTCACCCGATGGAATGAGCAAGTCACCAACGACCCTGGCCGCGATGCTCTGCATCGTCTGCTCGCTGAGGCCGCCGAGCCGGCGATAAAGCTCTGGATTGCGAGCACCTATGGAATTCAGATCGCCGAGACTGACGGTGAGCGCCTGACTTTGCTCCACGGCTCGGAAGCTGAATGTCCGAGGACCATTCGTAAGAACCGGTCCGAAGCCGAACCATGCTCCGGTCCGCAAGATATGGCAGATCATCATCTCCGCGCCAGAAGGAATGATCACACCGAACCCCCCGGTTACAATGCCAAACATACCTCCTGGCTCATCGTCGAAATGGTATGCGTACTCTCCCGGCTGAAATGTTCGGAGCTTTGCACAGCCCAGAAGGGCGTCTCGCAGCCAATCGGGTTCGTTGGCCAGCCAACCCTTTCCGGACAATGCTGATTTAGCCACTGTCTCGATCATTCCGTCCATCCTTACAATGCACGAAGCCAGAGATTGTGGGATTTCCGACAGACTGTCCATTGCCCCTGTGCCACGCTGTAGGCATCGCGAGTGAGGGCCATGGTGGGAAATGGTTATGTGAAACTTGTGTGGCATGTGCACAAACTGTGCGTGCTTAGTACCGGATTGATCTTCGGAAGCAGTCTTGCAGTCTGGAGCGCGCGATGTGTGCAAGCGGCAGAAGAGTCGTTCTGGGCCCAGCCCAGCATGATTGGCGCACCAAGCGGCCTGAAAGACTCCTTGCAGGAAATCGGCATCGATCTCTCCGTCACCTACACGGCCTTCTATCAGGGTCTGGTCGGCGGCGAGGGCGACAAGGACTGGGAGTTCGGTGGAAAGACCGACGTGATCGGAAACTTCAGCGGCGAAAAGCTGGGGCTGTGGAAGGGGTTATACATCAATGCGCATGCAGAGTTCGTCAATGGCGGCAATGTGCTGAACGCCGGCGATGGCTCGATCCTCCCGGTCAACACGGCACTCGCCTTTCCGACGCTGGGCGGCCAGGACGACGATCTCTCGCTCTTCGTCACCCAGGTCTTCAGCCCGAGCGTTTCGCTGAGCGCCGGCAAGTTCAACATGCTCGACGCGGCGGCGAAGACCCCGCTCATTGGCGGAGGCGGGTTGACGACCTTCTTCAACACGGCCCTGGCCGCGCCCATCAGCGGCGTGACTCCGCCCTACCTTCTGGGCGGCATCCTCAGTTACAAGACGGAGCCGGCGATCTACACGCTGATGGTCTATGATCCCCGCAATGCGCAGGATGAGGACGTCATCAAGCACCCCTTCGAGAAGGGTGTCACCACCAGCCTTTCGGTGACGTTTCCGGTGACGATCGGCGGCAAGCGCGGTTACCAGAATTTCCGCGGTGCCTACAGCACGCTCGACGGCACGGATTTCCGCGATATTCCCGATCTCATCCTGCCGGGCGGCGACGGCGAGGTCGGAACCATCGATGGCTACTGGTTCGCATCCTATTCCTTCCAGCAGTATCTGGTCGAGGATTCCTCCAATCCCAAGCGCGGTTGGGGCCTCTTCGGGCAGGTAGCAATATCCGACGGCAATCCCAATCCCTTCGGCTGGAGCGGATTTATCGGCCTCGGCGGCACAGGCCTCTTCGCGGAACGCCCTGATGATGGCTTTGGCATCGCCTACTTCCATCAAGGGTTTTCGGAGGACCTGAAGCAGAGCCTTGACGAAGTGAATGTCGAGCTGAAGGATGAAAGCGGCATCGAGGCCTACTACAACATGGCCGTGACGCCGTGGTTGAATCTCACCGCTGACGGCCAGGTGATCTGGCCCGGCGATGGCGACGAGACGGCTTACTTCCTCGGCCTTCGCGCCCAGCTAAAGGCCTTCTGACCAATCGCAGGACCAATCGAACTCGTTACGCAATCCAACCCCTATCCCAGGAGTTCCCGTCATGATCCTCTCCCGCCGCACCTTTCTGCTCATGGCATCGACTGCGATCTTCACATCGTCAGCGCAGGCCGCCGAAACCGCAGACATCATCTATTCGGGCGGTCCGATCCTCACCATGGACGATGCCAACCCGCGCGCCGAGGCGGTGGCCGTCAGGAACGGCCGCATCCTTGCCGTCGGCAAGGCCGATGATGTCATGGCGCTGAAGGGCGCAGACACCACGATCGTCGATCTCGGCGGCCGCACCCTGCTGCCGGGCTTCATCGATGCGCACGGCCATGTCACGATGGGCGGCCTGCAGGCGGCGAGCGCCAACATGCTGCCGCCGCCCGACGGAACGAACAGCGACATCGCGCAGATCCAGCAGAACCTGAGGGACTGGGCCGCCGCCAATGCCGACCTCGTGAAGCAGGTGAATCTCATTCTGGGCTTCGGCTATGACGAGTCGCAGCTCAAGGAGCAGCGCCCGCCGAACCGGCAGGAGCTCGATGCGGTATCGACCGCGTATCCGGTCGCGATCGTTCACCAGTCCGGGCATATCGCGGTCCTAAATTCGAAGGCGCTCGAACTGGTTGGCTATACGGCCGCGACACCCGATCCCGAAGGCGGCGTCATCCGCCGGGAAGAGGGAAGCCAGCAGCCGAATGGCGTCCTCGAGGAAGTGGCGTGGATAAATGTCCTTCCCAAGGTGCTCGGCAATGTCGGCGCCACCGGCATGAAGGCGCTGGCCAAGGCGGGCACGGAACTCTGGGCATCCTATGGTTACACCACTGCCCAGGAGGGCCGCGCCACGCCAGGCATCGCCAATGTGCTGAAGGCGGTGGCTGCGGAGGGCGGCCTCAAGATCGACGTCGCCTCCTATGTCGACGTGCTCGTCGACCGCGACTACGTCAAGGCCAACCAGAGCCCATCCTATGTGGGCCACTACCGCAACGCCGGCCTCAAGCTGACGATCGACGGCTCGCCGCAGGGCTTCAC
>JAPLOT010000299.1 GCA_026400595.1 Alphaproteobacteria bacterium
GCTGAACTCGGTGGCGATCGTGCTGCGCGAGTTCGACCAGACGCTGGTCGACGTCACCGGCCACACCGACTCGACGGGCAGTGCCGCGCATAACCTCGAACTGTCGGAGCGCCGTGCCGGTGCCGTGGCGGAGTATCTGGTGGCGCAGGGCAACAACTACCGGCGCTTCCAGGTTCTGGGCATGGGCAAGAGCCAGCCGATTGCCAGCAATGCCACCGAGGCCGGGCGCGCCGAGAACCGCCGCGTCGAAATCCAGATCGCCCCGCTGACCTGAGCGGATCATGGACCACCCGGTCCTGACCGCCATCCGCCGCGCCAGCTTCACGCCGCTGGGCTGGTTCGCGCCGGCACCAGACGACCGGCTGCCGGACAGCGCCCGGTTCGTGATCCTGATCGGTAATGCCGGACCGGACATGTTTCGCCGCTTCGCCCGCGAACGCGATCCAGACCGCGACACGCTGGATGACTGGACCCGCGACGTGGTGTCCCGCCTGGCAGCCGACGTCGACGCCCGGGCCGTCTATCCCTTCGACACCCCGCCACAGCCCTTCCTGACCTGGGCCCGGCGCGGCGGCGCCGGCCATGTCTCGCCCCTTGGCCTCAACATCCATCCGACCTACGGGCTCTGGCACGCCTACCGCGCGGCCCTGCTCTTCCCGGTCGCCTTTGACCTGCCGCCGCCATCGCCGGGACGCCACCCTTGCGGATCCTGTGCAGATCGCCCCTGCCTGACCGCCTGCCCCGTCATGGCCTTCGATGGCACGGCCTATGACGTGGTGGCCTGCCGGTCACACATCGCCATGCCGCAAGGGGCCCAATGCATGTCGCAAGGCTGTCTTGCGCGCCATGCCTGCCCCGTGGGACAAGGATTTGCATACCGGCAGGATCAGGCGCGCTTCCACATGAAAGCCTTCCTTGCCGCAGGCCAGCGCAAGGGGACGTGATGTATTCGCAGATCGAGAAGAAGCTCAAGTCCGGCGAGGTCATCGTCATCGACGGCGGCACCGGCACCGACATCCAGCGCCGTGGCGGGGCCATGAGCGGCGAGACCTGGTGCGCCGATGCCAATCTCACCCATCCCGACGTCGTGCGGGAGGTTCATGAGGACTATATCCGCGCCGGCGCGGAACTGATCACGGCCAATACCTTCGCCACCAGCGCCCTGCTCTTCAACGCCCTGGGCCGCGACGCCGACCTGATCAGCATCGACCAGGCGGCCGTCGCGCTGGCCAAGGCCGCTGCCGCAAACCATCCTGTCGCCGTCGCGGGATCGGTCTCCACCATGCGTCCGGTGGTGAAGGGCAGCGACCGGACCTCCAAGCAGCGCGAATGGCCGGAGCGCGAGGCCCGCGCCCTGTTCAAGCGCAAGGTGGACAACCTCGCCAGGTGCCATGTGGACCTGCTGATGATGGAAATGATGCGCGACGTGGACTACTCCGTCTGGGCCACCGAAGCCGCGCTTGCCACGGGACTTCCCGTCTGGGTCGGCATTTCAGGGCGTGACCATCTTCGGCGGCTGCTGCGGCCTGGGGCCGGAGCACATCACCGCGCTGGCGAAGGAGTATGTCGCGGCATGAAGACCGGATCCTGCCTCTGCGGCGCGGTGAAATACGAGGTGCATGGCACCTTGCGCAAGGTGGTGGCCTGTCATTGCGAACAATGCCGCAAGCAGACCGGCACCTATATGTCGGCGACGGCAGCCCAGGACGGGGATCTCCGCATCGTCGAGGACCGCGGCCTGCGCTGGTACAGCTCAAGCGACAGCGCCCGGCGCGGCTTCTGCTGCGAATGCGGTTCGCCCCTGTTCTGGAAGGGCAAGGGCCGCGACTACACGGCCATCACCGCCGGCTCTCTGGATGGGCCGAGCGGGCTGGTGATCGAAGGGCACATCTTCTGCGAGTCGGCGGGGGACTACTACGAGATCGCGGGCGGAACCTACCGCCGCGCCAGATGGATGAACGAAGGCCAATCTTCCTGATCGGAGGGTCTGCGATGACACAGTCCGGCGGCTGCCTCTGCGGCGATCTTCGCTACAGCGTCGAAGGCGAACCTGAGTGGGTGACGACCTGTTATTGCCGGTTCTGCCAGACGGCAACAGGATCGGACTACATGGTCGAGCCGCTTTTCCCGATCGGCAGCTTTCGTTACACGCAGGGAACGCCCCGCATCTACGACCACCGTTCCGGCGGCAGCGGCAAGGCCATCCATGTTCACTTCTGCGGAAGGTGCGGCACCAAGGTCCAGCTGACCTTCGAGCGTTTCCCGGAGTCCTGCGGCGTCTATGCCGGAACTTTCGATGATCCGGGCTGGTTCAAGGACGATCGCAGCAACGCCTGGCAGATCTTCCTGTCCACGGCCCGGCCCGGCGTCATCGTCAGGCCAGGGAT
>JAPLOT010000067.1 GCA_026400595.1 Alphaproteobacteria bacterium
CCGCCACGCCAAGTCCAGCTGGGCCGAGTCCGGGCAGAACGACACGGACCGGCCCCTCAACGACAGGGGCAGAGAGGCAGCCAGGCTCATGGGCCGGACCATCGCCGCGCAGGGCATGCTGCCCGGACGCGTGCTCTGCTCACCTGCGGCCCGGACGCGCGAAACATGGGAGATCGCGCGGAAGCAGCTTCCGGCACAACCTCCTGTGGTGATCGTCGATGCACTCTACGACTTCGGTGACGGCGACGCTGTGCTGGAAGCGATCAAGCTGCATGGGGGAACCTTCTCCAGGCTGCTCGTGGTCGCACACAATCCGGCCATCCAGAACCTCGCGCTGCGCCTCACCGGAACCGGCAGTGCCAAGCTGCGCCGCCGACTCGCCGAGAAGTATCCGACCGCAGCTCTCGCGGTCCTCGGCTTCGACGTGAGCGATTGGTCGGCCCTGGGCCAGCATCAGGGCAAGTTGCTGAGATTCATCCGGCCCCGCGACCTCCCGGCATGAGGCAAGGTTCTCCTTGTTTCGCCAGCAACTTGCGCCCAAATAGCGGAAAGACGGGGTAAATCCGCACGTGAAACTTTCGGACCTTCTTGACAGCAGCCGCGTCGCGGCTGGAGGCCTCAGGGACTTCGCGACCGGCCTCGTCTCCCCGACCCTGCGTCTGGGCGTGACCGGCCTGTCACGGGCCGGCAAGACGGTCTTCATCACCGCTCTCATTCACTCGATGCTCAAGGGCGGGCGGCTTCCCGCCTTCGAGGCGATGACCCAGGGCCGCATCACGCGCTGCTTTCTGGAACCGCAGCCTGACGACGACCTGCCGCGCTTCGCCTACGAGGAACACCTCGAGTCATTGTCCGGAAAGAACCGGCGCTGGCCCGAGGGTACGCGCCGCATCAGCCAGTTGCGGCTCAGCATCGAGTACACGCCGCGTGGATTTCTGGCGCGCAATCTCAGTCGCGGCGTGATGCACCTGGACATTGTGGACTATCCCGGCGAATGGCTGCTGGATCTTCCGCTGATGAAGATGAGCTATGCCGAATGGTCGGCAGCGACCGTGGCCGCCAGCCGCTCGGGAAGCCAGCTCGCGCGCGCAACGCCATGGCATGAGACCTTGCGGACGCTGGATGCCATGGCGCCGGCCAATGAAGCCGCTGCTATTGCCGCGGCCGAGCGGTTCACGGCATACCTCGCGAGTTGCCGCGACGACGACGTCTCGCTCTCCGCCCTGCCGCCGGGACGATTTCTGATGCCGGGCGATTATGTCGGCTCGCCCTTGCTCGCCTTCTCGCCGCTCGATGTTTCGCCCGCAGTGTTCTTTCCGAAGGACTCGCTTGGTGCGCTGATGGAGCGACGCTACGATTCCTATGTGGCAAAGATCGTCAAACCCTTCTTTTTCGGCCACTTCGCGCGACTGGACCGACAGATCGTACTGGTCGACGCGTTGACCGCGCTCAATGCGGGCGCAGGCGCCGTGAAGGACCTGCAACTGGCACTGGGCCAGATCCTCACCTGCTTCCGACAAGGATCGAACTCCGTCATCTCGAGTGTCTTCGGTCATCGCATCGATCGCATCCTCTTTGCCGCCACCAAGGCCGACATGCTGCATCACACCAGCCACGACAGGCTGGAGGAGATTCTCAAGCTCATCGTCGAGGGCGCCATGCAGCGCGCAGAATACTCGGGCGCTGAACTTGATGTCACAGCCCTTGCAGCCATCCGCGCGACACGTGAGGCCACGGTGACGCAGAAAGGCGAGACTCTGGACTGCATCGCCGGCATACCCGAGAAGGGGGAGAACATCGGCACCACGCGTTTCGACGGCGAGACCGAGGCGGCAATCTTCCCCGGCGACTTGCCCAAGGATCCGCGCGCAGCGCTGGATGGCTCTCTGGAGGGCCACTTGCGATTCCTGCGCTTCCGCCCTCCTGCACCAAAGGACGGGCGCTTTCCTCACATCCGGCTAGACCGGGCCGCAGAATTTCTGATCGGAGACCGCCTCGCATGACCGACGGCCAGCGACAACCCCGGGCCTTCGTCATCGATCCGCCCGACCCGCACGAGATCAAGACCGAGACGCGGCGGAAGCCACGGGCCATCACAGGGATCCGGTTCGAGCCCGAGAGCGAAGACGATCAACCTGTCGTGGCGCCCGCACCCATGCCCCTCTCGCGCCAGTTTCGCTGGGGGATGCTGCTGGGTGGAGCGCTCCTTTCCCTGATCGTCATGTGGGCAGGGCTGTCCATCTCGCAACTGATCGAGGACTTCTTCAGCCGCTCGCCGGCGCTGGGCTGGCTCGCTTCGGGACTGGCCGCACTGGCCGCTCTCGCGGCGGGGGCCATCATTCTGCGCGAGGTACTCGCCCTCATCCGTCTGCGCAAGATCGAATCGATCCAGGCCGATGCCGCCCACACGCTCAACGCGGATGACCCGGAAAGCGGCAAGCGGGTGATCGCCGAGCTTCGCAGCCTCTATGGCAACCGGCCCGAACAGCAGTGGGGACTCACCGCTCTCGCCGAACACGACAGCGACATCATGGATCCCCGAGACCGCCTGCGTCTGGCCGAGCGCTACCTGATCATCCCGCGGGATGAAGACGCCCACCGCATCATCGCGCGCGCGGCGCGGCGCGTAACGCTGCTGACCACAGTCACTCCCGCTGCCGCGCTCGACATCCTCTTCGTTGCCGCGCAGAACCTGCGCATGATGCGCGAGCTGGCAAGCCTCTATGGCGGACGCCCCTCGACACTTGCCACGTTGCGGCTGGCTCGCATGGTGGTCAGCCATCTGGCCGTCACCGGCGGCTTGGCGCTGTCAGACAATCTGTTGCAGCACGTGGTGGGCAAGGGACTGCTTGGCCGGCTCTCGGCCCGTTTTGGCGAAGGCGCGGTCAATGGTATCCTGACGGCACGGATCGGGCTTGCAGCCCGCGATGTCTGCCGGCCGGTTCCGCAGGAAACGACGGCCAAGGAAACGCTCGGCAGCCTCCTGCGGGAACTGGTCGCAACCGACGGAGCCAAGACGCCCGAATGATTGCCAGAGCCAATCTCGATCCCGACGTTCAGCGCCGCCACAATCTGCGTAACCTGCTGCAGACCATCATACTCATCGTCGGCACCGCAGCGCTCGCCTCGGCGATCGCCTGGGTCACCTTCGGCCCGAGCGGCCTGATCTGGGCCGCGGCCTTCGGCGCCATCGGAATCTGGTTTCTCGGGCGCGCCTCGCCGCGGATGGTGCTCAGGCTCTACAAAGCACGTGAACTTGCAGATGATGAAGTGCCCGAACTGCATGATCTCATGCGAACGCTGGCGAAGCGCGCAGATCTCCAGGCGGTGCCTCGTCTCTACTATGTTCCAAGCCAGATGCTGAACGCCTTTGCGGTGGGAAACAGCGCCGACTCGGCCGTAGCCGTCACCGACGGTCTCCTGCGCATCATGAACCTGCGGCAATTGGCCGGCATCATGGCGCATGAGGTCTCACACATCCGCAACGGCGACCTTCGGGTCATGGGACTGGCTGATGTGCTGAATCGCATCACCGGCTTCATGTCGACGCTGGGTCTGCTGGGTATCCCATTGCTGCTCGGCACGGGGTGGGACATTCCCATCGCGGGGTTGCTCCTGCTGATCTTCGCGCCCACGATCGGCGGCCTGCTGCAGCTCGCCCTGTCACGCGCGCGCGAGTATGATGCCGACCTGGATGGCGCAACGCTGACTGGAGATCCGGAAGGTCTTGCCTCGGCCCTCGCCTTGCTCGAGCGCAAGCAGGGCGGAGCATGGGAGGGCCTCATTCTGCCGGGCTCGCGCCTCCCGGAGCCGTCCATCCTCCGCACCCATCCCAAGACGGCCGACCGTATCGAGCGGCTCCTGGCCGTGCGCCATGAAGCGACGATGGCCATTCCGCTGGCGGAGACGCGCACGGCGCCGACCCCTTCCCTGGTGCCGCCGGTCCGGCCACCCCGCATTCACTGGCAAAGGCTTGGCATATGGTATTGAGGCTGGCGCTGCTTATGCTGGTGCTGAGCTCCGGGCTCGCCGAGGCCTCGAACCGCAGCACCCGGATCGCCATGGCCGTCGCCCTGCTGGATGTCGCCGAAGAGCATTGCGGATCAAGCATTGAGGTGGATCCGGAGATGCGTGAGACACTCTTCCTGCACTTTCACGAGTACGACATCGCGGGTCTCGCGTCGGTGATCTCGCGGGAGCTCAATGCCTTCTACGAGGACTTTTCCGCCGTGATGAAGAAGGACCGCGCTGCCTTTTGCCGATCGTCGCCAGGCTACGCGGCCTCCGCCGGCTATCCACTGATCCGGATGGCGGAATAACCCGGTGTTCTTGCGCCTCTTCAATGAATTGCGGCAGGCCGGCGTTCCGGTATCGCTGACCGAGTACCTGCTCCTGGTCGAAAGCCTCGACCGCGGTCTCGCCGGCCACAGCACGGAAGAGTTCTACTTTCTCTCCCGCGCGGCATTGGTGAAGGACGAACGCAATCTCGACCGCTTCGATCGCGTCTTCGCATCTGTCTTCAGGGGTGTGGAGTCTGCCGGCGACGACCTCGTTGCCGAGATCCCGGGCGCGTGGCTGCGCAAACTCACCGAGAAGTTCCTGACCGAAGAGGAGAAGCATCAGATCGAAGCCCTCGGCGGTCTGGACAAGATCCTGGAAGAGCTTCGCTCGGTCAGGACGGCAACCGCAACAACCGCGCAGTAAAGGTCTGGGACCGGCGCGACTTCCAGGATCTTGACGACACGGTGGAACTCGGAACCCGGAACATCAAGCTGGCGTTGCGCCGCCTGCGCCGCTTCGCCCGTACGGGCGCGGTCGAGGAACTCGATCTCGACGGCACCATTCGCGCAACCGCACGCCAGGGTTGGCTGGACGTCAGGCTCGTGCCCGAGAAGCGGAATGCCGTGAAGGTGCTTCTCTTCTTTGATGTCGGCGGTTCAATGGACCCGCATGTGAGGATCTGCGAGGAACTCTTCTCGGCTGCGAGAAGTGCGTTCAAGCACATGGAATACTTCTACTTTCATAACTGCATCTACGAAGGCGTCTGGAAGGACAATCGCCGCCGCCACACAGAGCGGACCCCCACGCTCGACCTCCTGCATACCTATCCGAATGATTACAAGGTGATCATCGTCGGCGATGGAGCCATGAGCCCCTTCGAGTTGACCCACGCAGGAGGTTCCGTGGAGCATTGGAACGAAGAGCCGGGCCTCGCCTGGCTGCAGCGCATCGCTGCCACCTTTCCCAGGACGGTCTGGATCAATCCGGCGCCCGAAAGATACTGGAACTACAGCCCTTCGCGCGAACTCATCGCGCGTATCTTTGAGGGCCGCATGTTCCCCCTGACACTGGAAGGACTGGATCGTGCGATGCGAGACCTGGCGCGTTGAGATTACGAAGAGTTTACTAGCGGGACAGACGGATTGCCGTGTTTGGCGCGTCTTATGGTCATCTGGTTCACTAGAAGGAGTAGATGATGCAGAAGAAAACCAAGTTCGCGCTGACCGCTGGCCTTGCCGGAATCCTGGGAGTTGGCACGCTGGCCGGCGTTGCAGTCGCTGACGGCGGCTGGGGCGGTGGTCACGGCATGGGCGGCGGCCACGGTCCGGGCCGCATGGCTCAGCAGATGATGGAGCGTTACGACGCCAACAAGGACGGCAAGGTCTCGCAGGAGGAGATCGACACCAACCGCACCCAGTGGCACGGCGAGTTCGACGCCGACAAGAACGCGACACTGTCGATCGCAGAGTTCGAGAAGCTCTGGCTCAAAGCCCGCTTCGAACAGATGGTTCGCGAGTTCCAGCGCTTCGACCGCGATGGCAACGGCCAGCTGACGCTTGAAGAGTACAAGGGACCGCTCGCAGACCTGGTGGCCGAGCGCGACCGCAACAAGGACGGGTTCCTCAGCCGTGACGACCGTCCACAGCGCGGCGACGGCCCAGGCTGGCGGCATGGCAAGCGCGGCGACCGGATGCAGCAGGATGGCGGTGACGACGACGGGCCGCCGCCCGAAGACGCAGACGACGCGCAGTGAATTGAAATCTAGGGGGCTGGATACCGGAAAGGGTCCGGCCCCTCGCCCATTCGCCACTGTGCGGGGCCGAACCGCCGCCTTAACCTTCCTTTTACCATGGCATGGTTCGTCAATGAGTTGGCAGGAGTTTGGCGGCTATGGTCGGCTTCACGAAGTCGTGAGGATCGCTCCATGGACATTGCTGAGCCGAACAAGCCGCCCATGCCATTTGCGATCGCACCAACGCAAGCTGTGCCCCAGGCAGGAACCCACAGTCTTCCGCATGACGCTGCCCTCGCGCATGTGCATAACCTCGCCGATTTCGCAAGACTAGAAGCGGACTGGCGTGAGCTGGAGAGCCAATGTCCGGCGACATCGCTTTTTCAGAGCTTCGACTGGCTGCAGAGCTGGACCGCGGTCTACATGACAGAGGGCAACGGCACCCAGCCATTCATCGTCACCGGCACGCTCGGCGGCAAGCTGGTATTCGCCTGGCCGCTGATGCTACAACGCCATGGGCCGGTCAAGGTCCTGCGCTGGCTGTCCAAGCCACTGGCGCAGTATGGCGACGTGCTTATGGCGCCTGGCCTTTGCCCGCGCGCCTGGCTGCCAGCAGCACTCCGCCTGATCCGGAGCGCGAGCGGTGCCGACATGATCCGCCTGCGCCACGTCCGCGCCGATGCCACGGTGGCGCCCTTTCTTTCGACCCATTTCCGCGACAGCCAGCAGCATGATATGGCCCCGGTTCTCGACCTCACGGCCTACGCCAACGAATCCGCCTATGAAGCCCGCTATACGTCGAGCCAGCGCAAGCGCCGGAAGAAGATCCGCAAGAATCTGGAAGACGCCATTGGACCCGTGCAGTTCGACATCCTTGACCCCGGACCGGCGAACGACGACGCCATTGCCGAGGCCGTGCACGAGAAGCACAAGTGGCTGGCAGAACGCGGCCGAAAGAACCAGGCGCTGTGCGAGAACAAGGTCACGGCCTTTCTTAGGGAACTTTCACACCGTCGCGGCGGCTCGGTCCAGCTGGTCACCAGCCGCATGACCGTCGGCGACAAGCCTGTCTCCTGGGAGATCGGGCTGCGCAAGGGAAGCACGCACTTCGGCTTCATCACCTCTCACAGGACCGACCTGACCGACTATTCGCCGGGGCGGCTGCACATGGACCTGTCGCAGCGCCAGGCCCTGCGCGACGGCATGTCCGCCTTCGACCTCATGGTGCCGAACGACCCTCACAAGGAGTCCTGGAGCTCATCGAAGGTCGAGGTCCGGGATCACCATCTGCCGCTGACAGCCCTCGGCCGGCTCTATGGTCTCGGTTACGTCGAGACGGCCCGGCCGCTGCTGCGCAAGGCCTATTATGCAATGCCGCCCGAACTGCTGAAGCTTCTGAAGCCCGTGACGGGGCATTGACGCCCTGCGAGGGATGCATGCGGTTTGCCCGTGTGCCGCCGCTGGGGCTCCTCTATAGTCCGCCGTATGGCACCTGACCCGAACTCTGCCGAAGGCGCCCGCGGCTGGCGAACGCCCTTTGCGGCGCTGGCCCTCATGTCCGTTGCGAATGCCTTTGCGTTCTCCACCTGGAACGCGCTGCACACGAACTACGCCGTCGACGTCATCGGCTTCGGCGGCGAGCAGCAGGGCATCCTTCATACGCTGCGCGAGATTCCGGGCTTCCTTGCCTTTGCCGCGGTATTCCTGCTGCTCATCATGCGCGAGCAGACTCTCGGGATCCTCTCTGTCCTGACCATCGGCGTGGGCGTGGCCATCACCGGCTTCTTTCCCTCGGCCCTCGGCTTCTATGCCACCACCGTCGTGAAGTCGCTCGGCTTCCATTACTACGAGACGGTTGCCCAGTCGCTGGCGCTGCAATGGTTCGACAAGAAGTCGGCTCCCAGCCGCCTCGGCCGGATCTACTCCTATGCCTCGATGTCGACCATTGCCGCCTACGGGCTGCTCTTCGTCACCTGGAAATGGTTCGGCCTGGACTATGTCTGGGCCTTCCTGGGCGGCGGTCTGGTGGCCATTGCCATCGGACTCTTCGTCTGGCTCACTTTCCCGCGCTTCGAGAATGGCGTGATCCAGCGCAAGCATCTGGTATTGCGCAGGCGCTATTGGCTCTACTATGCCCTCACCTTCATCAGCGGCGCGCGGCGGCAGATCTTCATCATTTTCGCCGTGCTGATGATGGTCCAGAAGTTCGGCTACAGCGTTTCCGACATGACCATGCTGCTGCTCGGCAATGCGCTCTTCACCACGCTGATCGCGCCCCGCCTTGGCCGCTTCATCGAGATCTGGGGCGAGCGACGCTCGACCATCATCGAGCATGTGGGCTTGATGATCGTCTTCGCGGCCTATGCCCTCGTGGCCGACCCTTGGATCGCCGCCATGCTCTACATGCTCGACAACGCCTTCTTCTCGATGTCGATTGCGCACCGCACCTACTTCCAGAAGATCGGCGACCCCGAGGACATGGCGCCGACGGCCGGCGTTGCCTTCTCGATCAATCACATCGCAGCCGTGTTCATTCCCATTCCGCTGGGCTTGCTCTGGGACGTCCACTACACATGGGTCTTCTGGATCGGCACGGGGATCGCGGCGCTGGGCCTCGCCATCTCCTTCCTCGTGCCGCGCGACCCGGCCAGGGGCAATGAAGTGGCCTGGCCCGCCGTCGCCCTGAGGCCTGCCACCGAAACGCCTTGAGTTCTTCACCATGACCACTGTGATCCGCAATACCGATCCCCTGCTCCAGCCCTATCAACTGAAGCATCTCACCCTGAAGAACCGGATCATGTCGACGTCGCATGAACCGAACTATGCCGAAAACGGCATGCCGACCGACCGCTACCGTCTCTACCACGTGGAGAAGGCCAAGGGCGGCATTGCCCTGACCATGACGGCGGGCTCGGCCGTTGTCTCGCGCGACTCGCCGCCCGCTTTCGGCAATCTTCTGGCCTACAAGGACGAGATCGTGCCCTGGCTCAGGAAGCTGGCGGATGAATGCCACGGCCATGGTGCGGCCGTCATGATCCAGCTGACACATCTCGGCCGCCGCACCAACTGGAACAAGGGCGACTGGCTTCCGGTGCTGTCGGCATCGCCCGTTCGCGAACCGGCCCATCGCGCCTTTCCGAAGGAAATGGAAGACTGGGACTTCGACCGCATCGCGGCCGACTATGCCGCAGCCGCCGAGCGCATGATGGCAGCCGGCCTCGATGGGTTCGAGTTCGAATGCTACGGCCATCTGATGGACAGCTTCTGGTCACCCGCCACCAATCAACGGTCCGACGAGCACAACGGCAGCATCGACAACCGGCTGCGGTTCACCTTCCGCATCCTCGAAGCCGTCCGCAATGCTGTCGGTCCCGATTTCCTGGTGGGATGCCGGCTGGTCGCCGACGAGGACTGGGACCGCGGCCTCAGCAGGGCCGATGGCATCGCCATATGTCACAAGCTGAAGGACTCGGGCCTCGTCGACTTCCTCAATATCATCAAGGGTCATATCGAGCACGATGCACCGCTGGCCGATGTCATACCGGTGTCGGGCATGAAAGCCTCGCCTCATCTCGATTTCGCGGGTGAGGTGCGCGCCGCCACGCGCTTTCCGGTCTTCCATGCCGCACGCATCAACGACGTGGCAACGGCGCGTCATGCCATTGCCGAAGGCAAGCTCGACATGGTGGGAATGACCCGCGCCCACATCGCCGATCCGCATATCGTGCGGAAGATCGCCGAGGGCCGCGAAGCCGAGATCCGGCCCTGTGTGGGCGCAACCTATTGCCTGGACCGCATCTATGAAGGGCATGAGGCGCTCTGCATCCACAATCCGGCCACCGGGCGCGAAGCCACGATCCCCCATGTCATTTCGAGATCCCCGGGGCCACGGCGCCGGGTCGCAGTCGTCGGAGCGGGTCCCGCCGGGCTCGAGGCCGCGCGGGTGTCGGCCGAACGCGGCCACGAGGTCATCCTTTTCGAGGCGGCATCGCAGGCTGGCGGACAGATCCGGCTCGCCACCCAGCTCCCCCGTCGCCGCGAACTCATCGGCATCGTGGACTGGCGCGTGGCACAATGCGAGCGTCTTGGCGTCGACATGCGCTACAACACGATCGCGGAGGCATCGGACATCCTCGCACTCGAGGCCGACGTGGTCTTCGTTGCGACCGGCGGCCTGCCGCGGAATGAAGCCATCGAGGAAGGAGCCGAACTTGCCGTTTCAAGCTGGGATGTCCTCTCGGGCGACGTGAAGCCGGCCGAAGACGTGTTGCTCTTCGATGACAACGGCGCTCATCCAGGCATGTCCGCGGCCGAGCGGATTTCCGACTCCGGCAGCCGCCTCGAGATCGTCAGCCCGGAACGCTTCTTCGCCGCCGAGATGGGCGGCCTCAATCTGGTGCCCTACATGCGGAACTTCACCACCAGAGGAGTGCGCATCACCACCATGACGCGCGTCCGGGCGTTGAGTCGGCACGGCAACAAGATCAAGGCGGTGCTTTTCAGCCCCTATACCAATGCCAACTGCGGTGAACGGCTGGTCGACCAGGTCGTGGTGGAGAATGGAACATCGCCGCTGGATGATCTCTACTTTGCGCTGAAGGACCACGCGGTCAACCACGGCGAGGTGGACCACGGCGCAATGATCGACGGCCGCCGCCAGGCGATCGCGCGGAACCCGGCAGGCCGGTTCCAGCTTTTCCGCGTCGGCGATGCCGTCGCCTCGCGCAACATCCATGCCGCCATCTATGAGGCTCTCAGGCTGGCAAAGGACCATTGACGCACGGGCCGCGCCAAGTTTTCGCGAGACACCGACCGCTTACGGTCGAACATAGAGTTTGGAGCGATACACCTGCATCATGGGGAAAGACAACACGCCCGCAATGATCTTCGGCAGAACAGGAAGCTCTGCCCGCCATCTTTCGTCCGGGCGGATCTTCATCTCTCTCACCCAGTTTCCGCTTATCTGATGCTGGACCATTCCTTCATTCACGCCATTCCGCAGCTGAGACAGAACACCGGACGCGGCCTCCTGACCGAGAACCGTCGTGAGATACCATGTTTGATCCCGCACGAAGTCCTCATACATCAAGCGTACACCACCCTTTCGGCGCAATAGTCTGCTGGCAAGAAGATTTCTTGCCATCCACTTCGCAATGGCTTTCGTTGCCTTCACGCGGCGCTGCTCGACCTTCCATGTCTTCTCGCTGCCATCGCGCTGCTTCGACTGACGCGAACGCGACATGAGAATTCCGCCGGGATTGCGCACGAGGTTCGTCACCCGCAGCTTCAGACCTGGCGTGGCATTCAGCATGGCCGCATATCTGATCGACTTTGAACTATCGACAACGGTGCGCGCACCCGAGACCTTCGAGACGGCCGCGTAGAGCCTAGAAAGTGTACGAAGCTCGTCCGGCACTACTGAACCCGGAGCTGGGAAGGCAAGGACTTTGCCCAGTTCCTTCATCTTCACCGAGAACCGGCCAATCTCACCGAGCAATGACTTTGGGGCAATCTTGCGAGCTTGCTCGAAACCGCCGAAAGCCTCTCGAAACACGTCACGCCAGAATGGGCATTCAAGAAACGGCTTGCCGCAACCACACGGCGTATTCTGTACGAGGCCTTCCTGCCACACGAGACGGAGTTCGCCCACAAACACATGGTCATCGGCGAGGCCGAGAACCGAACCGACAAGTGTGGAACCCGAGCGTCCGGAGCTCACGATGTATTCAACCCGGGTTCTGCCGTTCTGTTCCAAAGGCATGTCAGGCATCACATGTAACGTAGCGGTTCTGATTTCATTTCAGGTGAACGGCTTCCACTTCAACAACTCCAACGGTCAGTTCAGGTTTCCCTTGTTTTGATCAACGACAGCCATCGTCAAACTGCACCAGCTGCAATGCATCGCCCCGAATGCGAACTCAGACGCACAGCCAAGACACACGCAGGACCCCAACGCACTGATGTCCAGCTTCTTGCATTCGGGGTGGTTCGATCGACAGGCATGATGATCAGAGCCTGTCGAGGATGCGCTTGGCGATGATGGCGTTGCCCTCATCGGTGACATGAAGAGGATCAATGTAATACTGGTTGCTGCCATCGAACGCATCACTGATGTCAAACGCCCATCCGCCACCCTCCGCGGCAATCAGAGATCGCACGGACTGGTAAACGGGAGGATACTGATCCAAAGCGTTCTGATCCAGTTTGAGATAGCTGATGTTCGGCTTGCCGACGCCGGCAACCGGCTGAAGGAAGGCGTAGAATTTCTTGCCATTGGACTCCGTGATCAGCTTCGCCAGCTGCCAGTTCCTGAACATCGTCAAAGCTACGTTGTGCGCACGCTCGGGGTCGACATCGCATCTGCGATCACTCGCAACCTTCTGACGCTTGGTCAATCGCTGAAAGGTATCCCACGCGGGAACGACGAAGTTCCGGTACAGATAACTGGAGGACTCACGGTTTCCGATCAGCTCGCGGAGATAAGGGGATTCATGAGTTTCGTTGTACCCGGGACCAAAGGCCAAATCACACCCTATCGCAACGTCATTGGCACCAGAGTAAAAGACGACAACATCCGGCAGCTTTCCCTGATTGTAGAGATTCACCAGCTCTGCCAGGCTCTGTCGGCTCCGCCAGCCGCGCTCGCCAAAATTCGTCACAGCGTAGTCGTTCGTAATGCTATCGAACAATGCCGGAATGGTGCCATTGTCAGCAACGCCCGTACCCCACACGGTGGAGCCGCCGAAGAACCCTATGCTCTTCGCTGAGGGTGAGTTGTCGAGGCCAATGGTATGCGTACGCAAACCGTTCTCATCGATGTTCACGAACTCTCCCCTGAAAGGAGCCTTGCGCCAGCCGACGATCGGAGCATAGACCGAGACGGTATCGCGCTGTTCGGCGAAAACTCGGGGCGCATTGGCATCCATCGCAAGCATGGGCAGTTCATCTCTTCCGCGACTGTCTCCGGCCCCAACGACAGACTTCGCAATACGAACGAGGTCGGCGGAAACCGAAACGATCAACATGATGGCGAAGAAGAGTCCGATAAACACGCAGATATTCAGTGCCACGATCTTTGCGGCTCTACCCATTGCCTAGTCCTCCCCGAATGGCTCTTGCTTTCTCCGGCGTGAAAAGCACGGCAGCTTCGACTCTCGGCATGCACGTGCCCGGCCAGTGATTTCTGCTCATGCCGGTCAATTCCTCACCCCAGCGTAGTCAGCTTCATTTTCGCTGCAGCCATGAGACCGCCACGTCAGGCACGTTCGATGCTTTCATTCCTCGCGCTCGATCACAATAGTGCAGGACTTGCGCAAGGCATGCGACCCTCGCTGGGTCATCTCGCGGACAGAATGCAGTGAGTTGTGGGTCTTCACGAAGACCGTGCATTGATTGGGAACGAAGGGAATCGTGTCGACGATGTCGATCTTGTCCCAGGGCACCATTTTGTTCTGCCAGTTGAATGCATAGCGGACGTCCTTCGTTGTGTTGACGTCCAGGCCGCCACCCCAGTCCGTCCGCCACTCACCATCCTTGATCATGGTCAGCACAAGCGTGATGACCTTGCGCGCGGCGTCCGTGTGGGGCTCGACCCGGCCTCCATCGGCGCGGAGCGAAGAGAACTCGAACCGGCTGCGCAACCTGACGCCACGCGACGGCAGATAGCCCCGCTTTAATGCCCGGGCGGCCCGCCGCAGACGTTGCGAAGAACTCTCGAAGGCGTCCTGCAGCGGCAGTTCGACGTGGTTGCTGTTGAGGAACTCGACGGTCTGGCGGATGAACTCATCGCTCTTGACCCAGCTGTGAAACGCGTTCCACGGCTTGTTCTCGCGCAGGAACTTGCGGTAGTTCGCGGGATTCCACTTCTCGGAAAGGCTCAGCTTGTAGGGAAACTTCGGCAGAGTTCCAAAGAGGCTTTCGTCCGGAAAGTTGTCGGCCAGAAGGTCGTATTGCGCTGCATCGAGCGCCGGACGCAAGACGGCGAGTGGGTAAGGCTCGTAGCGCATCTCAACCTTGTTGTAGTTCAGCATTGTCCATGTCTCCAGGCGGCGTATCAGTCGAGCTCGAAAGCGTCCTTGTAGTCAAGTTTCAGCTCCGGATCCTGATCTTGCTTCATCAGGACGGCGTTGCCGCACACCAGCATCTCGATGTCGGTCCCCATGAAGCAGCGGAAGGCATCGGTGGGCGATCCCACGATCGGTTCGCCGCGGACGTTGAAACTCGTGTTGACCAGCACCGGGCAGCCCGTGATGCCGCTGAACTCCGATATGAGCGCATGGTAGCGCGGGTTGGTTTCCTTGTGCACCGTCTGCACGCGGGCCGAGTAATCCACATGTGTCACCGCCGGAATGTCGGAGCGGGCCACATTCAGCTTGTCGATTCCGAACAGCTTCATTTCCTCGGCCGTCATCTCGCGGCGGCGGCGCTTCACCACATCCGCCACCAGCAACATATAGGGGCTGTCGCAGTCGAGTTCGAACCAGTCGCTTACGTCTTCGCGCAGCACCGAGGGAGCGAAGGGGCGGAACGACTCGCGGAACTTGACCTTCAGATTGAGCAACTTCTGCATGGTGGGCGAACGGGGATCGCCCAGGATCGAACGGTTGCCAAGCGCGCGCGGTCCGAATTCCATCCGGCCCTGCATCCAGCCAACGGCCTTGCCTTCGGCCAGGGCTTCGGCCGCACACTTCACGAGGTCCGCATCCGTCTCGATCCAGGTAAAGCGGCCGCCAGCGGCGGACAGTGCCGTCTCGATCTCCTGGCGAGAGAAGGCCGGTCCCAGATAGGAGCCCGACATGCCATCTGGGGTGGTCTGCACTTCGCGGGGCTTGCCGGCATGCAGATGATAGGCCGCCAGTGCCGCCCCCAGCGCGCCGCCGGCGTCGCCGGCCGCGGGCTGAATCCAGATTTGGTCGAAATCGCCCTGGCGCAGCAGCTTGCCGTTGGCCACGCAGTTCAGCGCCACGCCGCCTGCCAGGCAGAGATTGCGCATGCCCGTCAGTCTTGCCAGATGGCTGGCCATGCGGGACACGACGACTTCCGTGACCTCCTGGATCGAAGCCGCCAGATCCATGTGGCGCTGGGTCAGCAGTTCATCGGGCTTGCGCGCCGGACCGCCGAAGAGTGCGTCGAACTTCGCATTGGTCATGCGCAGGCCGGTGCAGTAGTCGAAATAGCTCATGTCCAGCCGGAACGACCCGTCTTCCTGGACATCAATCAGGTTTTCGAGGATCAGCTTGCTGAACCTCGGCTCGCCGTAGGGTGCCAGGCCCATCACCTTGTACTCGCCGGAATTGACCTTGAACCCGGTGTAGTACGTGAAGGCCGAATAGAGCAGACCCAGGGAGTGGGGAAAGCGGACCTCGCGTTCGATGCGGATCCTGCTTCCGTCTCCGATGCCGGCCGATGTCGTCGCCCACTCCCCAACGCCGTCCATCGTCAGGATGACCGCCTTGTCGAAGGGCGATGGATAGAAGGCACTGGCGGCATGGCTGAGATGATGTTCGGAGAACAATATCTTCGATCGCCAGTCGGTCTCAGGGTCGATCTCGCGCAGGTTCTCGAGAAGCAGCCGCTTCAGGAACAGCTTTTCCTTAAGCCAAAGCGGCATGGCCTTGAGGAAGGAGCCGAAGCCACGCGGCGCGAACATCAGATAGGTCTCGATCAGCCGCTCGAACTTGATGAAGGGCTTCTCGTAGAACACGACATGATCGATGTCGGCTGGCCCGATGCCTGCCTCATCGAGGCAGTACCGAAAGGCCCTGGCCGGAAAGGCGTCATCATGCTTCTTCCGGGTGAAGCGCTCTTCCTGGGCGGCCGCGACAATGCGGCCGTCTTCAATCAGCGCGGCCGCACTGTCGTGATAGAAGCAGGATACGCCAATGATACGCATGCAACCTAGAAGATCGTGTATATGAAAGGCGCCACGGCCGACCCCTTGGTCAGGACCACGAGTCCGCCGAGCAAGAGAGCCATGACAATGATGGGCAGCATCCACAGTTTCTTGCGGACGCGCATGAAAGCCCAGAGCTCGCTCAAGAATGACATCCAATCGCTCCTAGAACTGATTCTTCATTGAACTGTCAGGCAGGTTCTCATCGCCCTTCACGATCCAATAGCTCCCTGAAGCAGGTTTTCCACGCATCCGCAAGAAATCCACGCCGAACAGCCGCATGACGACGCCCATCGGCGTGAATATCCCGAAAAACAGGAGTCCCATGATCACCGGATTGATCACCTTGTGCAGCAGCAGTCCGAACTTCAGCCAAAGGAGATTGAGGGGGCGCAGGATGGACGGATAGATGAGCCCCAGCAGGCCGAAGACCGCTACGACAGAAAGGCAGGCGTAGAATTTCCAGGTTACGCCGCTGTGCCACCATGTGAAGGCGGCCAGCAATGAGAAGACCACGGCGAATGTATAGCCGAATGACCTTTCAGAAGGCGGTTTGATCACCTCCGTCTTCTCGAGAGTCTCGTGGGTGGCGCCACCGGTCATGACTGCGGCTCCACCTGCAAAGGTCCAGTCCCGAAATCCATATCAGCTGCTCTCGATGTTGATAGTCAGCGTCTTGCGCAGGATTTTCGGATCGTTGCCGGTCATTGGCCAGACCGCATGCCACGAGTTGTTGGTCTTGATGAAGAC
>JAPLOT010000038.1 GCA_026400595.1 Alphaproteobacteria bacterium
AGCGCCATCGTGGCGCGCGAACTTGCGAGGTTTGGCTTCAAGGTCACGACGGGACTTGCCAAGACCGGTGTGGTCGGAACCCTCAGCAACGGCACCAGCGGCAGGTCCATCGGCATCCGCGCCGACATGGACGCGTTGCCGATACACGAGACCACAAACCTGCCTTATGCCTCGAAGTATCCCGGCAAGATGCATGCCTGCGGTCATGACGGGCATACCACCATGCTTCTTGGCCTCGCGAGGTATCTGGCCGAAAGCCGGAACTTCGACGGGACGGTCCACCTGATCTTCCAGCCATCGGAGGAGGACGAGGGCGGTGCCCTGCGCATGATCGAGGACGGCTTGTTCAAGCGCTTTCCCTGCGACGCTGTCTTTGCACTTCACAACATACCGGGCGAGGAGCCAGGACAGGTTATCGTCAGGCCGGGCCCCATCACGGCCGCCGTCGACATCGTGGGCATTACCATGCGGGGGCTTGGTGGCCATGGTGCCGTCCCGCAGAAGGCGATCGATCCGATCGTTGCCGCGTCCAGCCTGGTGATCGCACTGCAGTCAGTTGTATCGCGCAACATCGATCCGCTGGATCCCGCTGTCATCACGGTGGGATCCTTCAATGCGGGTTCCATGGCGACCGTCATTCCCGGAGAGGCGAAACTCCTCGTCGGCGTAAGGACTTGCACACGACAGGTGCGCGAACTGATCCTCAAGCGCATCGAGGATCTGACCAAGGGGCAGGCGCGGTCCTTCGGCTGCGAAGCAGACGTCCAGATCGGCGACGGCAGCTGGAGCTATCCGGCAGGAGCCAATACCGCCCCCGAGGCCGCCCTGGTTCGCGCCGTCGCCCTCGAGATGGGACAGGATCCGGCCAAGGTGGACATGCGCGGCCCCTTCATGTTTTCGGAGGACTTTGCCTACATGCAGGAACTGGTGCCATCGTGCTACTTCGGCATCGGCAATGGCAGCGGGCCGATGCTCCACGACTCGAGCTATAACTTCAACGACGAGCTTCTTGTCAAAGGCCCCGCATTCTGGGCACGGCTGGTGGCCAAGGCACTGCCTCAGTCATAGGGTCCCTCGAGGCCCAGCTTCCGCATCAGGGTAGCGTAGGAATTGAAGTTCCGCACCAGTGTCGCGCCGTGGCGTTCGATCAGTTCGTTGCGGGAGGCCGCGTTGCTGGCACTCGACAGGGCGCCCCAGATGGCGGCCATGGTCTCCGCGGTCCTGCGGGCCTCGGCTGTCGCTTCATCGTTCTCGAGGGCGCGTGTCAGTTCGGCCGACGAACACCGGCCGACTCCGCCCACCGTTTGGGTCTTCCCGCGCACATAACCTTCCGGCAGATCCCCTTTCAAGTTGACCACTTCCTTGTAGCGGATGCAGGCGATGATCTGGTCCACGGCCTGCCTTGCGCCTTCAACGCGGGAGACGTGTTCCGTGTCGGCTGCTGCATGGGGAAGGAGTTCCAGCCTGCCAGGGTATTTCTTTTCCACAGCGAGATAGGGCGCCATGGGACCGGTGATCGCGCCCGTCTCGGCATCGACGAAGATATCGGCATCGATGGCCGCATGGCGGACCTTGCCGCTGGCGAGGGCGGCATCCAGCGCGGCGGCGTCGACACATTCGCCGCGGTCGTAGTTGATCACGATGGCGCCGTCGTTCAGTTGTGCCAGGACTGCCGCGTTAACCACATTGGCATTCGCGAATTTGCCCGTTGCCGCATTGAGCGGGCCGAGGCCGGTATGGGGGGAAATGACATCTGCGCCACGCGCGGCGTCTTCCGGCGTGGGGGCGAATTCGAAACCCTCGGATTCGATCCAGTCCTTGTGGCGCGGCCTGGCATGGACCGCGACGCGCATGCCGAAAGCCTGTGCGAGCTTGGCCACTTCGCGACCGATGTTGCCATATCCGATGATCGCGATCTTCTTGCCTTCCAGCTTCTCGGTTGTGATCTCCTTTAGGTTCCGGCCCGTATCAAACTGGCCAGCAACGGTGCGGCGGTGAAGCTCATCGACCGGCAGGTCAGGCATGATCTTGAGCAGCGCCTTCATCGCCAT
>JAPLOT010000518.1 GCA_026400595.1 Alphaproteobacteria bacterium
GTTCTCCTCGAGGATCGGCAGGCCTTCGTCCGAGGCCAGGATCAGGTAGCCCTGTTCCCTGAAGTTGACATCTGCGTCCGCACCGAACTCCTCCTTCAGCTTGCGAACGACGTTCAGCCCGAAGGTCGACAGCGCAATGTTCTCGGGGGTCGAGAACTGCTGGCGGATGCCGCCGGCCGACAGAGCGGTACAGGCATGCTGGTAGGTCGAGTCCTTCTCGATGATGGCAACGCCACCCGGAAATCCATGCTTCTTCAGGTAGTAGGCCGTGGCGCTACCCACGATGCCGCCGCCCACGATGACCACGTCAAACTGCTTCATGATTGCCCAATCTGCCCCAAACCCTTGTGCTGCCACAAGCACTTATCCAAAAGTGGGCTTCCCTTGCTGCAGCGCACAAGCTAGCCTGAGGGGCGAACGAAGGAAACCCGAATGACGATCCGACCCCGACGCAGCGTCCTTTACATGCCTGGCGCAAATGCCCGCGCGCTGGAGAAGGCCAAGACGCTGGATGCCGATGCCCTGATCCTCGATCTGGAGGACTCGGTGGCGCCCGACGCAAAGTCCGTAGCCCGCAGCCGCGTGGCTGAGGCGGTGAAGCAGGGCGGCTATGGCCGTCGCGAACTGGTGATCCGCATCAACGGGCTGGATACGCCCTGGGGCGTGGACGACCTGCGCATGGCCGCCGAGGCCGATGCCGATGCGGTGCTTGTTCCGAAGGTGGCGCGGCCTGGCGACATCGTGAACGTGTCGCGCATCCATATGGCGCTGGGCGGCGCCGAACGCACCCGCATGTGGGCCATGATGGAAACGCCCATGGCCATCTTCAACGTGCGTGAGATCGCCTCGGTCCATCAGGTCGCGCGGCTGTCCTGCCTCGTTCTCGGCACCAACGATCTCCTGAAGGAATCCCGCGCGCTGGCCACCGGCGGCCGCTTCGCCATCCTGCCGTGGCTGTCGATGACTCTGCTCGCGGCGCGGACCTATGGGCTGGATGTCATCGACGGCGTCTACAACGACTTCCGCGACGAGGCGGGCTTCCGCGCCGAATGCGAGCAGGGGCGCACGCTGGGCATGGATGGCAAGACGCTCATTCATCCCGGTCAGATCGCCGTGTGCAATGAACTCTTCTCGCCGGCACCGGAGGAGATCGCCTGGTCACGCCGCATCATCGAGGCGTTCCTGCTGCCGGAGAACGCGTCGAAGGGCGTCATCACCATCGACGGCAAGATGGTGGAGCGCTTGCACCTGGCCATGGCCGAGCGCGTCGCGGCGATCGCCGAGGCCACCGGTCAATGAGCAAGACCAATCCGGGTAACTTCTTCGAGGACTTCCGCCTCGGACAGGTCATCCGCCATGCCACGCCACGCACCATCACGGTGGGCGACCAGTCGCTCTACACGGCGCTGTACGGATCGCGTTTCGTGGTGCAGTCCTCCGACGCCTTCGCCCGCATGGTCGGCTATCCCATGGCCCCGGTCGATGACCTGCTGCTGTTTCATGTCGTCTTCGGCAAGACCGTTCCCGATATCTCGCTCAATGCCGTGGCCAATCTGGGCTATGCCGATTGCCGCATCCTGCAAGCGGCCTACCCCGGCGACACGCTCTCGACGGTATCCGAGGTCATCGGCCTCAAGGAAAACTCCAATGGAAAGACGGGCACCGTCTATGTGCGCTCGACGGGCCGAAACCAGCGTGGCGAAGAAGTCCTGACCTATGTGCGCTGGGTCATGGTCCGCAAGCGCGACGAGGCGGCGCCCGCACCCGTTGCGCATGTTCCCGACCTGCCGGCTTCCGTCGCCGTGGAGCATCTGGGTCAGGCTTGTCCGCCGCTCACCGGCAAGTCCTGGGACTTCGACCTCTCGGGATCGCCGCACCGCTTCGCCGACTATGCGGTCGGAGAAAAGATCGACCACGTCGATGGCATGACGGTCGAGGAGGCCGAGCATCAGCTGGCGACCCGGCTCTACCAGAATACCGCGAAGGTGCATTTCAATCAGTTCTCGGAGTCGCAGGGCCGCTTCGGGCGCCGGCTGATCTATGGCGGACATGTGATTTCGCTGGCCCGGGCGCTGTCCTTCAACGGCCTCGCGAATGCCTTTCACATTGCGGCCATCAATGGCGGCCGGCACGTGGCTCCGCTCTTTGCCGGTGGTACGGTCTATGCGTGGTCCGAAATCCTGGACAAGACAGCCTTGCCGGACCGCGGCGATGTCGGAGCTCTGCGCATCATGACCCGGGCCACCCGCGATCTTCCCTGCGCGGCGTACCCCACGGTCGAAGCATCGCCAGAGCCGCCCCGCGTCATTCTCGAGCTTGACTACTGGGTCCTGATCCCGGTCTGAAGCATGCCGTTACCTGCCCTCGGCCATGCGCAAAGTCATTGCTGCACATGCGAAATGCACTTGCTCCGGCGGAATGCCCGATATAGGCTTCGCCGTCTTTAACTCGGACACTCGATTACCATGAAGATCAGGAAAGTCGGCGTGATTGGCGCCGGTCAAATGGGCAACGGCATTGCCCAGGTCTGCGCCCAGGCCGGATATGATGTCGGGCTCAATGACGTCAGCAAGGACCGCATCGAAGCAGGCCTTGCCACGATCAATGGCAATCTTGCCCGCCGTGCGAAATCCGGAAAGATCAGCGAGGCCGACCGTGATGCCACACTGTCGCGCATCTCCCCGGTGGCGAGCTACGAAGGTTTCGGCGACTATGACCTGGTGATCGAGAGCGCCGTCGAGGATGAGGCGGTCAAGCGCAAGATCTACCAGTCCCTCTGCCCGCATCTGAAGCCGGACTGCCTGGTGGGCACCAATACGTCATCGATCTCGATCACGCGCCTGGCGGCTGCGACGGACCGGCCCGAGAAGTTCATGGGCATACATTTCATGAATCCGGTCCCGGTGATGGAACTGGTGGAACTCATCCGTGGCATCGCGACCGACGAGAACACCTTCAGCACCGCCAAGGCCTTTGCCGTATCCCTCAACAAGACCGTGGCGGTGGCCGAAGATTTTCCGGCTTTCATCGTCAACCGCATTCTGCTGCCCATGATCAACGAGGCCATCTACACCCTCTACGAGGGCGTGGGCGGCGTCGAGGCGATCGACACGGCCATGAAGCTTGGCGCCCGCCATCCGATGGGGCCGCTGGAACTGGCCGACTTCATCGGTCTCGATACATGCCTCTCCGTCATGCAGGTTCTCTACGAAGGGCTTGCAGACTCGAAATACCGGCCATGTCCGCTGCTTGTGAAGTATGTGGAGGCCGGCTGGCTCGGCCGCAAGACCAACCGCGGCTTCTATGACTACCGCGGCGAGAAGCCCATTCCCACCCGCTGACGACGGGGACAGTCATGCTCGATCTGCTGCTGCGCAACGCCACGCTTCCCGACGGCAGAAGCGGGCAGGACATCGCCTGCAAGGACGGGCGCATTGTCGACGTGAAGCCGAAGATCGACGGCGCCGCGCGCGCGACCGTCGATGCGAAGGGCTATCTCGTCTCGCCGCCCTTCATCGACTCCCACTTTCACATGGATGCCACGCTGTCGCTCGGCCTTCCGCGGCTCAACATGTCGGGCACGCTGCTCGAGGGCATTTCGCTGTGGGGCGAACTCAAGCCGATCCTCACCCATGAGGCCGTGATCGAGCGTGCGCTGCGCTACTGCGACCTTGCCGTGACGCAGGGCCTGCTGGCCATCCGTACCCATGTCGATGTCTGCGACGACCGTCTGCTCTGCGTCGAGGCCCTGCTTGAGGTGCGCAGGAAGATCGCGCCCTACATCGATCTGCAGCTCGTGGCCTTCCCGCAGGACGGGTTCTACCGCGATCCGCATGCAAGGCGGAATCTCATCCGCGCGCTCGACATGGGCGTCGACGTTGTGGGCGGCATCCCGCATTTCGAGCGCACCATGGCCGATGGCGCGGCCAGCCTGAAGGAGCTTTGCGAAATTGCCGCCAACCGCGGACTCCTGGTCGACATCCATTGCGACACGTCCATGCATTCCATGGACAACTACTACGTCTCGAAGCTGATCCCGCTGATGGCCGAGGCCGAGCTGCACGCCACGCCCAATCCGCTGATCAACATCACCCTGCAGGGCCGCCACGACACCTATCCGAAGCGCCGCGGCATGACGCGCGTGCCGGAGCTGCGCGCCGCCGGCATCAACGTCTCCTTTGGCCACGACTGCGTGATGGATCCCTGGTATCCGCTGGGGCAGGGCGACATGCTCGAGGCCGCCTACATGGGCATCCATGCCGCGCCCATGACCAGCCGCGAGGCCATGCGCTGGGCCTTCGATGCGGTGACGGTCAATCCCGCGAAGGCCATGCATCTGCAGGGCTACGGCCTGGAGAAGGGCTGCAACGCCGACTTCGTGGTGCTGCAGGCGAAGGATCCCATCGATGCCATCCGCCTCAAGGCCAACCGTCTCGCAGTGGTGCGCCGGGGCAAGGTGATCGCCGAGACGCCGGAACGCGTGAGCGCGCTTCATCTCGCGGGCCGTCCCGCCACCATCAATGGCGCGGACTTCGCGCCGCCTGCGGGCGGGCGCTGAGCATGCCGCGCTTCGCCGCCAATCTCAGCATGCTGTTCAACGAAGTGCCCTTTCTTGACCGCTTCGCCGCGGCAGCGAAGGGCGGCTTCAAGGGCGTCGAATATGTCGGCCCCTACGACCATCCGCCGGAACAGATCGCGGAGCTGCTGCAGCGGAATGGCCTGACCCAGGTCCTCTTCAACATGCCCGCCGGCAACTGGTCCGCCGGCGAACGCGGCATCGGCTGCCATCCGGACCGCGTGGGCGAGTTCCAGGACGGCGTAGCGACCACGATCCGCTATGCGAAGGTGCTGGGCAACAGGCAGGTGAACTGCCTCGCTGGCCTGCTGCCGAAGGGCGTCTCGCGTGAGGCTGCGGAGGAGACCTTCGTCGCCAACCTGCGCTTCGCCGCAACCGAACTGAAAGAGGCAGGCATCCTTCTCATCGCCGAGCCCATCAACTTTCACGACATGCCGGGCTTCTTCTTGAACACCTCGGCCCAGGCCATCGCCATCTTCGACCGGGTCGGTTCGGACAATCTGAAACTCCAATACGACATCTATCACATGCAGCGCATGGAAGGCGAACTGGCCAAGACCACCGATCCCAATCTCGCGCCGGATGGCCAGCCGCAGGCCTTGCTCTATGGCCGCCGCATGTCCGAAACCCTCGCGGGCTTCGCGCCGCAGGCCTCCGAGGCCTTGCGCATCGCGGCACGCGGGCAGCACATCGAGCGCTGGACCATTCCGCGCGCCTCCTATCCGGAAGGCCGTATTGCCTATCTCACCTGGCGCAAGGATCTGCAGAAGCACCACGCCGCGCGCTGCGGCGCCATCATGACGGCGGAAGGCTATGGCGCGGACGAGGTCGCGCGGGTCGGCGCGCTGCTGCGCAAGGAGCGGCTCAAGCAGGACCCCGACGTGCAGACCCTCGAGGACGTGATCTGCCTCGTCTTCCTCGCGCACGAGGCCGAGGCCTTCATCGCGAAGCACGACGATGCCAAGGTCCGCGACATCCTCGCCAAGACCGCGCGCAAGATGTCGCCCGCGGGACTCGCCGCAGCGGGTGCGCTCAGCCTGCCGCCGCGACTCGCCCGCCTGCTCGGCGAAGCGCTCGCCTCATGAGGCCCCGGCTGCGACTTTCGTGATGCTGCCGCTCGCCGGAAACAGCGGAATGAGGCAGGCCTGCAGGCTGTGATAGATGTCCGGCTTGCCGGTGAAGAAGAGGTCGAATGGCCTGAGGTCGCTGTCGAGTTCCGGATACCAGTTGCCATGCCGGTGGTCGATGAAATGCGCGATGGCGAAGCTCCAGACGCGGCGGTACCAGTCTTCGAAGTAGGGATCGGGGTCATGCTCGCCGATGAAGGCGGCGGCGGCAATGGCTTCGGTCATCGGCCACCAGATCTTGTGGCGGAGCAGGGGGCGGCCGTCGAAGTCGAGCGTGTAGAAATAGCCGCCCTGTTTCGCATCCCAGCCGCGGTCGCAGGCAGCACGGAAAAGCTTCTTCGAGGCCTCCGGCAGCCACGACAGCTTCTTTCCGCCCAGCACCCAGAGCTGCATGGCGAGGCGTGACCATTCCAGCCAGTGGCCGGGCGTCGTGCCTGCCGGACGGAACATGTCGGAGCCCTTGTAGGCCTTGTCGACGTTCCAGCGTGAATCGAAATGCTCGGCCACCGCGAAGTCCAGCGCGCGGGCATGGCGGTTGATAATGAGGTCGGCGATGCGCTCGGCCTTGCGCAGGTAGGCGGCGTCGCCCGTCGCCTCGAAGGCCGCCATCAGCGACTCGGTCAGATGCATGTTGGAGTTCTGGCCGCGATAGTCGCTGATCTTGCGCCAGTCGCGGGCGAACTCCTCGGCGACAGCGCCGTATTCGTCTTCCCAGAAGCGCGTGTCGATCACCTCGGTGATGTCGGCCATGAGCCGGTCGGCCAGCGGATGGCCCGTCACCCTGGCCGCCGAGGCCGCCAGCAGCACGAAGGCGTGGCCATAGGCCTGCTTGCTGTCGTCGCGCGGGCCGTGATCGTCGAGTGACCACATGTAGCCGCCGTAGGTCTGATCGCGGTGGACGTTCCACAGATATTGCAGCCCGTGGTCAACGATGCGGTCCGCGCCCGGCCGCCCCAGTAGATGGCCGATCGCGAAGCAATGCACCATGCGGCAGGTGGCGTGAATCTGGCGCAGCTCGCCATAGGGCTTTCCCGCCGCATCGAGATCGAAGAAGCCGCCCTTCGGATTGACCGCGTTGAACTGATACATGTCGAACATGCGATTGGCCTCCGCCATGAGCCAGTCGCGGTGATAGCTGCGCCGCCGCCAGGGCGTGTCCTGCGTCATCGTCTCGATCCTCCCGATCATGCGCCGAGGTATACGCGACCTTCCGGGGCCGTCAAACTACTCGACGCGGATGCGCGCCGTGGCGGTCATGCCCTTGGCGTCGATCACCGACAGCCGGGCAAAGCCGCGGCCCGGCCTGTCCCAGAAGGCATCGCGGCGCTGCTCGCCACTCACCACCGGCACGCCGTCGACCATCCAGGTGAAGGGCGCGGTGCCGCCGTTGACTTTCAGCGCCAGCACGGGGTCACCGCCATCGCCCGAAAGATCGATGCGCGCGCCATCCGGCGGGAAGGCGATGGCGAGCGGCGCCTCGGCCTTGGCGCGTGAGGCCACTTCCGGCAGGCCCTGCGGGCGGAAACGCTGCTGGGCTGCGGGAAGTTCCGCCGTGGTGAGACGCTTGTATCCGCCGGGTGGCGGCGCCAGCGGCGTGCGCCGCGGCCCGATGCGCTGGAAGGCCTCGAAGAGGATCGGAGCGGCACCGGTGCGTCCGACGAGGCCCGGCACGGGCGACCCATCGGGCCGGCCGACCCAGACGGCAATGGTATGGGTGCCGTCATAGCCGATGGCCCAGGCATCGCGGTAGCCATAGGAGGTTCCGGTCTTGAAGGCGATGCGGCCGGCGACCGCGTTTTCCGGAGTCGGCGCGCCGATCAGCACGTCGCCCACCTGCCAGGCTGCCACGGGTTCCATCAGGCGGCGCGGCAGGGCGGAGGTGTCGCGATCCTGTGCGCGCCAGATCAGCGGCAAGGACTCGCCGCCGCGCGCCAGCGCCACATAAAGGCCGGCGAGATCGGTCAGCCGCGTGCCCGCGCCGCCGAGGCCTACGGCAAGGCCGGGTCCCGCGTTGCGCGGCAGCACGAGATTGGCCCCGGCATTGGCAA
>JAPLOT010000529.1 GCA_026400595.1 Alphaproteobacteria bacterium
TCGATCGTGGCGGCCCGTCGCGACTTTACCGTGAGCCAGGGGAACGGAACCTTGGATTGAGGCAGGCTTAAACCAGTCGTTAACCTGATCGTATGTTTGTGTCGGTAGCTTGTTTCCCATAACCTTGGAGACGGCACGTGCCGCAGACGCCACCTGGAAGTCCTGAAGCCCAAGAACTGAAAGCCGTGTACCGCGCCAGCCGTGGGGCCTTTATCTCCACCGGCATCTTCAGCTGTCTGGTCAACATCCTGATGCTGACCGGTCCCCTGTACATGATGCAGGTCTATGACCGGGTCCTCGCGTCAGGCAGTGTGCCGACGCTGCTGGCACTCAGCATCATCGTGATCTTGCTTTATGCTTATTACGGGTTCCTCGAGTATCTGCGATCGCGCATTCTCGTTAGGATCGGCCGACGCGTGGAGGAACAACTGCGCGGCCGCGTCTTCGATGTGGTGACGGCGCATGCCTTGCGGCGTACCCCAGGAATCGGGGCACAGCCGGTCAATGATCTCGGCACCATCCGGCAGTATCTTTCGGGGCAGGGGCCCTTCGCCTTCTTCGATATGCCATGGATGCCGATCTACCTTCTGATCATCTATCTCATTCACTGGAGCCTGGGTGTTGCCGCCCTGGCCGCCGCCGTGGCCATCTTCACCCTCGCGCTGATCTCCGAGCGCGTGACCCGTGGCCCCATTGCCGAGGCGACCAAGTCCGGCATCAAGGCGGCCCAGATTTCAGAAGAAAGCCGTCGCAACAGCGAGGCACTGCATTCACTTGGCATGCTCCAGAACCTGCGCGAGCGCTGGACCGGCGTGCAAAGTGCGGCACTGGATCAGCAGACGGTTGCAAACGATGCTGGCGGCATCTTGTCTGCGGCCTCGCGGGTCCTGCGCCTCATGGTACAGTCCGGAATCCTCGGGCTCGGTGCCTATCTCGCCATCCAGCACGAGATCACCGGCGGCGCCATGATTGCCGCATCCATCATCATGTCGCGCGCGCTCGCGCCGGTCGAACAGGCCGTGGGGAGCTGGCAGCAGTTCATCTCCTATCGCAAGGCGCGCGAGCGTCTCTCGGCCGTCCTCTCGTCAATTCCGGCGGAAGCGCCGCAGATGGACCTGCCGCCACCAAGGGGCAAGCTCGATGTCGAAAACCTTATCATCCAGCTTCCGGGTGTCGAGAAGCCATTGCTGCATGGCATTAGCTTCAGCCTTCAGCCTGGAGAGGGGCTTGGCGTCATCGGACCCACGGGGGCCGGGAAGTCCACGCTCGCGCGCGCCCTCGTGGGGGTGCTGCAGCCAACACGCGGCCACATCCGTCTTGATGGCGCGACGCTCGACCAGCGCGATCCCGACGCGCTAGGTCGCGCCATTGGCTATCTGCCACAGGACCTGCAGATCTTCGATGGTACCGCAGCACAGAACATCTCCCGCTTCGACCCCCAGCCGGATTCCGCCAAGATCATCGAAGCAGCCAAGCGCGCGAACGTGCACGACATGATCATGCGGCTCCCGGAGGGCTACAACACCCAGCTGGGCGAGAACGGGTCGAGGTTGTCGACCGGCCAGCGCCAACGTCTGGCCCTTGCCCGCGCCCTGTATGGCGATCCCGCACTCTTTGTCCTCGACGAGCCCAATTCCGCGCTCGATGCCGAAGGAGAGGCTGCGCTCGATGGCGCGATCAGGCATGCCATGGCGAGAGGCGCCACGGTCGTCGTGGTTGCCCATCGCCCGAGCGCGCTGGCCGCCATCCCCAAGATGCTCGTGCTTGCCGATGGCAAGATGGCCGCCCTGGGCCCGCGCGAGGACGTCTTGCGGAAGGTACTGGCGAAGGAGCCAGTCAAGAGCGGCAATGAACCTCGCCCGGCCCTCGTCCGGACCGGAGGGACCTGAATCATGACGTCGCTCAACACCACCAAGTCGTTGCGTCGGTTTCAGATTGCCGGGTATGTTTCGGTATTTCTGGCCGTGGGAGTGCTCGGCGGGTGGTCGGCCTTTGCCAGCATCCACGGCGCGGTCATCGCACCGGCCACCATCGTGGTCGAATCCAATACCAAGCGCATCCAGCACCGCGATGGCGGCATCGTCGATGCCATCCTGGTCAAGGATGGCGATCACGTCGAGGCCGGCCAGGACCTCGTTGTCCTCGACAGCACCGACAATGTGGCGGAGCTTGGCATCATTGATTCCGTGCTGTCGGAAGAACTGGCCAAGCGCGCACGTCTCGAAGCGGAACGCGACGAAGCCGCAGAAGTCATGTTCCCCGAGCAGCTAACCAGCCATCAGAATGATCCCGGGAT
>JAPLOT010000449.1 GCA_026400595.1 Alphaproteobacteria bacterium
TGCGCGATGTGCTTGCACCCCTGGGCTATGCCGAAACCGATCGGACCGAAGAGGCCGACCTGGTCATCCTCAACACCTGCCACATCCGCGAGAAGGCGGCCGAGAAGGTCTATTCCGAACTGGGAAAGATCCGCCGCATGAAGCAGGACCGCGCAGCCGCGGGTCGGGAGATGGTCATCGCCGTTGCCGGCTGCGTCGCCCAGGCGGAAGGCGAGGAAATCGTGCGCCGCGCCCGCGCCGTCGACCTTGTCTTCGGCCCCCAGACCTACCATCGCCTCCCGCAGCTTCTGGCGGCGCGCGAAGCCACCGGCCGCGCTGTCGTCGAAACCGAGTTCCCGGCCGAGGACAAGTTCGACAAGCTCGCCGCCCGCAGGCCTTCCGGCCATGGCGTCACCGCCTTTCTCACCGTGCAGGAAGGCTGCGACAAGTTCTGCTCTTTCTGCGTGGTTCCCTATACGCGCGGCGCCGAATTCTCGCGCCCCGTTGCGGCCGTTGTCTCCGAGGCGCAGAAGCTGGCCGCCAGGGGTGTGCGCGAGATCACGCTGCTCGGCCAGAACGTCAATGCCTATCACGGCGAGGGCGCATCAGGGCCGGTGAACCTGGCCGGTCTCGTCGCCGAACTGTCACGCATCTCAGGTATCGAGAGGTTGCGCTACACCACCAGCCATCCCCGGGACATGACCGACGATCTCATCGCCGCCCATGCCGACAACCCCAAGCTGATGCCCTATCTGCATCTGCCGGTCCAGGCCGGCAGCGACCGCATCCTCAAGGCCATGAACCGCGGCCACACCTCGGCCGACTACCTGCGGCTGGTTGAGCGCATCCGCGCGGCGCGGCCCGATATCGCCATGTCGGGCGACTTCATCGTGGGCTTCCCCGGCGAGACGGAAGATGACTTCCGGGCCACCCTCGAACTGGTGCGCGAGGTCGGCTATGCCTTCGCCTATTCCTTCCGCTATTCGCCGCGGCCCGGAACGCCGGCGGCGGACGCCGGTGACCAGGTCCCGGCCGAGCTGGCGCAGGACCGGCTGCATCGGCTGCAGGCGCTGCTGCATGCCCAGCAGACCGCCTTCAATGCCAGTCTGGTCGGTCGTACGGTGCCGGTTCTGCTGGAAAAGCCGGGCAAGCAGCCGGGCCAGCTCGTCGGCCGTTCACCCTACCTCCAGGCCGTCCACGTCGACGGAGACGCAGGCCTTATCGGGACGGTCATAAACACCCATATCTCAGGTGTTGGAACAAACAGCCTTTCGGGCCATTATGCCCGTGCGGCTTAATGATTCTGGAGAAATGATCCATTGAATCCGCCTGTCACTGCGGCCCAGCTGTCGAGCGCAAAGAGCGGTGCCCGGCCGGAAGACTCCGACATTCTCACCATCGCCTTCGATGACAATCGTGCCCTGTCGCTGCTGTGCGGCGGGCATGACGAGAATCTGGCGCTGATCGAGCACCGCCTGGCGGTGGAGATCACCCCGCGCGGCAATCGTCTCGCCGTGCGGGGCCTCCAGGCCAATCGCGATGCGGCGCGCGACGTGCTAACCTCGCTCTACAGCCGGGCCCGGCGCGGTCTCGAGATCGCCCGCGGCGACGTCGAGGGAGCGATCCGCATGCGCGAGGCGGCCGACCATGGTCAGGGCGAGGGGAACCGCACCCGCCGAAAGCTCGTGCTTCCGCGCACGCCAACCCAGGGCAAGTATGTGGAAGCCATCCGCAAGAACGAGCTGGTCTTCGGCGTCGGCCCGGCCGGCACCGGCAAGACCTACCTGGCGGTAGCCTGTGCGGCCGA